>JAEZAL010000158.1 GCA_023427705.1 Bacillota bacterium
TCTCAGGAGTATTATTAGATAAATTTAACCCAGTTGGAATAATATGTTTAGGTGGAGTAGCAACTTTAATAGTGAGTATAGTTTTCTATAAATTGAAAAATAAAAAGGAGCTACGAGATAGCTCCAAGCTGAAAATATAAAATTATTAAGTAATTCTAAATAAATTAATAAAAAACATTTTAGAAACTCCTTAGGGAGTTTCTTCTTTAATTCTACATTTTACATTCTTCTAAAGTTTCTTTAACCATCTAAACATATTAATTATGTTATTATCTTGAGGAATAATTACATCACCAACATTTCCATGAGATTTATCCTTTGGAATTCCATGACAATCAGAACCACAAGAAATATATAAATTATTTTCTTTAGCTAAGTTAATTAATTTTATTGTATCAGACTCTGTATTTCTAAAGTAAATAGCTTCAATACCATCAAAACCAAGTTTTATTAAATCATTTATAGAAGTTTTCTTTACTAATATAGGATGAGCTAAGAAAACTAAGGCATTAAATTCTTTTAAAAGTTTAATTCCTTCTATTGTAGATAATTTAGTAGAAGGCACATAAGCTGGGCAATTATTTCCTATAAAGTTTTTAAATATATATTCATGATCATAAGGGTAACCAGCATCTATAATAGCCTTTGCTATATGTGGTCTTGCTATGGTATCTTTTCCATTAGATAAAACTTTATTAATATCTAATTCAATATTATGAAACTTTTTTAAATTATCAACTAGTTTATAAGCTCTAGCAATTCTTTTTTCTTTAAATTCTTCTAAAATTTTATTTAATTTCGGATTACTATAGTTTTCCTTATTAAAAAATCCTAGAACATGAATTGATTCTCCATTATATTCAGTAGATAGTTCAATTCCAGGAATAAAATTTATATTAAGTCTTTTAGCCTCTAAAATAGCTTCATCTATTCCACTTAAAGTATCATGATCTGTTAAAGAAATATAGTCTAGGTTTCTATCTTTAGCCATTTCAATTATTTCCTTAGGCTTAAACCTTCCATCTGAACATATTGAATGGTTATGTAAATCACACTTAAACATCCTATCTCCTTTCAAAATAACAAATTATTATGATATAATCTATACATTAAATTATTTTAACACATATATATTATTTTTAACACAAAGCTTGGAGGTAAAAAATGCTTTTAATGATAGACAACTATGATTCATTTGTGTTTAATTTAGTAAGATATATTGAAGAATTAGGAGAAGAAGTAATAATATATAGAAATGATAAAATATCAATTGAAGAAATTAAAGAGTTAGATATTGATGGAATAATAATTTCTCCTGGTCCTAAATCTCCGAAGGAAGCTGGTATATCATTAGATATTTTACATAATTTCAAAGGGGTAAAACCAATACTTGGAATATGTTTAGGACACCAATGTATAGGTCATTATTTTGAAAGTGAAGTTATTAAAGGAAAAGAACCAGTACATGGGAAAATAAGTTACATAAATCATAAGGGAAAGGATTTATTTGAAGGTGTAAAAAATCCACTTAGAGTAACTAGATACCATTCCCTTATTATAGATAATAAGATGCTTAGTGAAGATATAGAAGTTACAAGTGAAACTGAAGATAATATTATTATGGGAATTAGACATAAAAAGTATCCTATTTTTGGATTACAATTTCATCCTGAAGCGGAAATGACAGAAGAGGGACATAAACTATTAAATAATTTTATTAAAATAACTAAAGATTTCAAGGAGAATACAAATGATTAAGATAAAAGAAGTAGAAATAAATTTTAATCCTCTTGAAGTATATAATTTATTTAAGAATGAAAAAGATACTGTTTTATTGGACTCATCCAAGGAAGATAAAAAATTATCTAAATTCTCTTTTATTGGATTAAATCCATTTATGACCTTTGAAGCTAAAGGAAATAATTCTTTTATTGATAATATAGAAGTAAATGGAGCTCCCTTTGATGTTTTAGATAATCTTATGGAAAAATATAAGATTTCAGAGAAGAAATACAGTAATATTCCATTATTATGTGGTGCTATAGGATATGTATCCTATGATGTATGCAGAATATTAGAGAAGCTTCCTGATAATAGTAGTGAAGACTTTAAAATAAGTGATATGAAATTTATATTTTACAATAATATTATTATTTTTGATTTACAAAATAACAAGAAATATATAACTTCGTTAAATGGAAATGAAGAAGAACTAGATTTAATTATAAATAAAATAAAAGATATTGTAAAAATAGAGGAACAAAAAGTTGAAGATAGCAATAAAAAATTTATTTCTAACTTTAATAAAGAAAATTATAAGTTAGCCATAAGAAGATTAAAAGATTATATAGTAAGCGGGGATGTTTATATAGCTAATATGACTCAAAGGTTTTGCACAGAAAGTACTGAAGACTCTTTTGAGATATATAAAAAGCTTAGAAGTATAAATAAAGCACCATTTTCTGCTTTTATGAACTTTAAAGATTTTCAAATAATTAGTTCTTCTCCAGAAAGATTTCTAGAAATAAATAATAGAATTGTTGTTACAAGACCAATAAAAGGGACAAGACCTAGAGGGAAAACAGAAGAAGAAGATAAGAAAAATAGTTTAGAACTTTTAAATAGTGAAAAAGATAGAGCGGAATTATTAATGGTAGTTGATTTAGAAAGAAATGATTTAAGCAAGGTGTGTAAGCCTCATTCAGTAAAAGTAACAGAACTCTTTAAACTGGAAACTTATGCTACAGTATTTCATTTAGTCTCAACAGTTGAAGGAGAGCTAAAAGACCAGGTATCAGCTGTAAAATGCATTAAAGAATGTTTTCCAGGAGGATCTATAACTGGAACTCCAAAAATAAGATCTATGGAAATAATAGAAGAATTAGAAGGCATTAAAAGAAATATATATACTGGATCTATTGGATACTTTGATTTTAGAGGAAATGCTGATTTTAATATTGCCATTAGAACTATAATAAAAAAAGATAATAAAGCTTATTTTGGAGTTGGTGGAGGAATTACTTATGATTCTAATGAAGAAGATGAGTATAATGAAACTTTAGATAAGGCAAGAGCTTTAATGAGGGTATTGTAATGAGGAATATTATTTTTAATGGAAAAAAGATAATTTTAGATAGTGGGTACTTTTTTGGAAGAGGAGTATTTGAAACAATATTAATAAAAAATGAACCTGTGTTTTTACAAGAACATATTGAAAGGTTAAATCGAGGGATTAAAGTTTTAGGTTTAGGTGATGAGGTTTCAAAAGATAATATATTAAAGCTAATAAACAAATATTCCATAAAGAATTGTGTTTTAAAATTAGCTATATCAGAAAGAAATTTAATATTAGAAATACGTAATAATAAATATAAGCCAGAAGATTATTTAAAAGGTTTTTCTTTAAAGCTTTCTAACATAAACAGAAATTCTAAGTCTAAATTAACTTATATAAAGTCATTAAATTATTTAGAAAATATTATTGAAAGAGAAGAAGCCTTAAAAAAGGGATATGATGAAGTTTTATTCTTAAATGAAAAAGGTTTTGTTACAGAGGGGAGTATTTCAAATATATTTCTTGTGAAAGGAAATAAAATATATACACCAAAAGTTGAAAGTGGCCTACTTCCTGGTGTAGTTAGAAATTATATTATAAATGAATTTAAAGTAATAGAAAAAGAAATTACTTTAGATGAATTGTTTGATGCAGATGAACTGTTTGTAACAAATAGTTTATTAGGTATAATGGGAGTAAGTAAATTAGAAGATAAGATATTTACAGAAAATAAAATAACTATAAGTATAAGAGAAAAATATGAACTAATAATTGACGATTAGGAGGAACATTAATGATAAATAAAGATAAGATACTTGAAGGTGTAAGACTTATAATTGAGGGGATAGGGGAGGATATTAACAGAGAAGGGTTAATAGAAACTCCTGATAGAATAGCAAGGATGTATGAAGAGATTTTTTCAGGTATAGGAGAAAATGCTGAAAAAGAATTATCTAAGACTTTTACTGTTGAAAGAAATGATTTAGTTTTAGAAAAAGATATTACTTTCTATTCTATGTGTGAGCATCATTTTGTACCTTTTTATGGTAAGGCCCATATAGCATATATACCAAATGGGAAAGTGGCAGGTTTATCAAAATTAGCTAGATGTGTTGAAATATATTCTAAAAAACCTCAGCTTCAAGAAAGACTTACAACTGAAATAGCAGATGCAATAATGGAATATTTAGATGCAAAAGGTGTTATGGTAGTAATTGAGGGTGAACATATGTGTATGACTATGAGAGGTGTTAAGAAACCAGGTGCTAAAACTTTAACTACAACATATAGAGGATGTTTTTTAGAGGATTATAATTTAAGAAGTGAAGTAATGAATTTAATTAAATAATATAGAAGGTGAAAGTATGGAAAATGTTAATATTATTTTAAATCATCCTAAGTATAAAACTTTATTAAAGGAACTAAATGAATTAGAAAAAGATAGGATATTTTGTAATCATACTTTAGAACATTTTCTAGATGTAGCTAGAATAGCATATATTATTGTTTTAGAAAAAAAATTATGTTATAGTAAGGAAGTAATCTATTCAATTGCATTACTACATGATATTGGAAGAGTTTTAGAGTATAAAAATGGCTTAGATCATCATGAAGGCAGTGCAATTATAGCAAAAGAAATATTGGAACATACATCTTTTAATGAAGAAGAAAAGGCTTTAATAATAAAGTCTATAAAAGAGCACAGAAGAGAAAGTGAAGATGAACTATCTAAAATAATATACAAAAGCGATAAACTTTCAAGAAATTGCTTTAATTGTAGAGCATATAATGATTGTTATTGGAAGGAAGATAAAAAGAATAAGAACATAAGGATATAGTAAAAGGGAGAGAATTATGAAAATAGGCAACAAAGTTATTGACTTAAAAGAAAGAACATATGTTATGGGGATATTAAATGTAACACCAGATTCGTTTTCTGATGGAGGCAATTATAATAATGTTGAAGATGCTGTAAAGAGAGCGAAGAAAATGATAGAAGAGGGTGCTGATATCATTGATATAGGTGGAGAGTCTACAAGACCTGGTGCAAGTTTAGTATCAGAAGAAGAAGAAATTGCAAGAGTTATTCCAATAATAAAGGCTATAAAAAGTGAATTAGATGTATTAGTTTCAATAGATACTTATAAGAGTAAAACAGCAGAAGAAGCAATTAAAGCTGGTGCTGATATAATAAATGATGTATGGGGATTTAAAAAAGATAGTAATATGGCGAAGGTTGCAGCAAAATACAATGTTCCTTGTATTTTAATGCATAATAGAGAAAAAGAACCATATTTAGATTTAATGAATAATATTTTAATGGAATTAATAGATAGTGTAAATATTGCATTAGATGCAGGAGTTAAAAGAGAGAACATTATACTAGATCCAGGCATAGGTTTTGCTAAAACTTATGAGGAAAACTTAGAAGTTATGAATAATCTTGAAAAAATAGTTAATATAGGTTTTCCAGTTTTATTAGGAACGTCAAGAAAATCAATGATTGGACTAGCGTTAGACCTTCCTGTTGAAAATAGATTAGAAGGTACTATTGCTACTACTGTAACAGGGATAATGAAGGGGTGTAAAATAGTAAGAGTACATGATGTTCTTGAAAATAAAAGAGCTTGTGTAATGGCTGATAAAATATTAAATAAAAAGTAGAGGATTAACTATGGATAAACTATACTTAAAAGATGTAGAGATATTTGCAAATCATGGTGTATTTAAAGAAGAAAAATCTTTAGGGCAAAAGTTTATACTTTCTTTAGAGTTAGATTTAGATTTAAGCGAAGCAGCAAAAAAACGTGATTTAAGTAAATCAGTTCATTATGGAGAGTTATGTCATAATGTAGAAAAAGAATTTCAAAAAGAAAGTTATGATTTAATTGAAACAGCTGCTGAAAAAATAGCTGAGTATATTTTAATTAATTATGATTTAGTAAATGGAGTTAAAGTTTTACTTAAGAAACCTTGGGCTCCAATTGGAAGACATTTAGATACTGCAGCAATAGAAATTCACAGAAAATGGCATAAGGCATATATATCTATAGGAAGCAATATAGGAAATAAAGAAGAAAACATTAAAAATTCTATAGATAAGATTAAGGAATTTAAAGAAATTAAAGTTACAAAAATTGCAAGTATAATAGAAACAGAACCTTGGGGTTATGAAGAACAAGATAGTTTTAAAAATACAGCAATAGAAATAAGAACATTCCTTAATCCAAAAGAACTTATGACAATTTTGTTAGATATAGAAAAAGAAATGAAAAGAGAGAGAATAATTAAATGGGGTCCAAGAATAATAGACTTAGATATTATTTTCTTTGATGACTATGTTACGTCTGATGAATATGTAACTATACCTCATCCTAGAATGGAAGAAAGAGAATTTGTTTTGGAACCATTAAATGAAATAGCTCCAAACTTTATACATCCATTAAACAAGAAAAGAGTTTTTAGGATGCTAGAAGAAATAAGAAATAAATAAAAAAAGGGTGTTGTAAAATATTCAATTATTTGCAACACCCTGTTTTTTAGTAATTTATAAAGAGTTTACATATGAATAAAGTTCATAATTCCGAATGAAATGAGGAATTATTACCTTCTGTGAGAAGGAGATAAATAGTATGTGAGGTTGACTTGGAGCGCATGCAAGGTCGCAAGGAATATACTATTTATCTCCTATCCTTCAAAGCCGCTGGAAATCTTTTTAATATATTCACAATATTTATAAAGATTATAGTAATCAGGAACACCATCCATAGAAATTATATCTTCAGGATAAACTCCATCCCATGGGTGAATAGTAATTAATTTATCATTATAGGTATTAATTACATACTTAGAATTTGAAAATTCAATAATTATTTTATACTCTGAACTTAATCCTTCTTGCAATTCAACGTTGTAATTAGTGCTCTTTAAAGCATCTATAAATTCAGGCAAAATGCTATGTTCATTTTGATCAACTTCATAATATTTATATACATTTAAGTCAAATATTTTAATTGTATATTCTTCATTTCTATCTATTTTGTCTTTAATTTCACTTGTATAATAATTTGCTTTAGGTTTAGAATCAGGCTTTATGTATTGAGATTCATTAAAATCACAACTTGTAAAAAGATAGGTAAATGTGATTATAAAAACAATAGTAATAAATTTTTTCATAGAAACCTCCTAAGGGAATAAGTTCTATATTAACATATTCTTTTACAAAAGACTTTAGAACATTTTATAAGTAAGAGAATAAAATGAAATAACAATAAAGTATTTTGGAGGTAAAATGAAATACGGAATTGATATAAATAGTGAAAAAATTCTAAGTTTTATTTCTGAAAAATTAAAAGGAGAAGGGAGTTTCATTATAGACTTTACAGAAAAAAATAATAAAAATAATGGAAGAGCTTTATTGAAAAAAGTATTAATTGCTAATGTTACTAATATAGATTTCTATTTTGCTATTGAGTTTAAAAATGATATATCCTTTGCTGAAATATTATATGACGAGCATTATTGTTCTAAGGTATTTGCGCAAAAATTAGTTGATTTATTAGAGAGTAAATTTATAAATATAGTATGTAAAATTGATAACCATCTCTATTTAATAAAAAATATAGAGGCACCTGTTGTATATGTTAGTTTTCCCATGAGTGATAAAGAAGAAATAGAAAATTTTCTAATAGATAATAAAATCATTGATATATTAATGACCATAAAAATATGATAATCCTAACTATTAAATATAGTTCTTTACTTTGAATTATATTTAATAGGTTTGTAATAAAATATGATAGTACATAGTAAAAATAAATGATAACAATAATGGGGAGATTAAAATGAATATAATAGCAACTGTTGGACCTAAAACTACTGATAAATGGGTTATTAAGGAACTTATAGAAAATGGAGTAGATATGTTAAGGTTAAACTGTTCACATTTTAATAAGGATGAATTTGAATCAATAATAAGCTATGCTAAAGGCATCAAAAGTGGAATACATATACTTGTAGACTTAGCGGGAAAAAAAGTGAGAATATCAAATAATCTTAGATATATTTATAAAGTTTACAATAATCAAGAAGTGTTTTTTTGTGGAGAAGATTATTATGATAGCTTAAATAATAAAGAATTAACTCAAAAAAAATACATACCTCTAAGCATAAGTTCAGAAAAGATAAAAATAAGTAAAATAGAATCTATATCTATTAAGGATAATACTATGAATTTTCAAATTTTAGGTGTAA
>JAEZAL010000162.1 GCA_023427705.1 Bacillota bacterium
CACAGATACTGATACAGATGGAGATACTGGTGAAGAGGGTGGACAACCTGAAAACAAACCAGAAGATGGTGAATCAGCTGATAAACCTTCAGAAGATGGATCAGAAAGCACTCCTGAAGAAGATGGATCAGAAAGTACTCCTGAAGAAGATAAGCCAGAATTTAATAATGATGTAGTTGAATTAGTATCAGGTAATGGACAAATAGATACTCCATTTGAATTTATAGTAAAAGATTCAGTAACTTCAAGCCAATTAAACAATTTCTTAACTGAAGTAAAAGGATTAAATCCTGTTTTAATTTCTAAAACAAAAGATGGAGATTATACAGTTTATAAATTTAAATTAGATAAGAAGCTTGAAATGAGAAATGCAGATAACAATGTTTATGTAACTGTAAAAGTAAAAAATTCACAATCTGAATTAGTAAATGTTTTTGACAATTTTGTAAAAGAAACAGGTTCATCAGTTGTAAATCCTGAAACTCAAAAGCCACAAACACCAAACACTAATACAGAATCAAAACCTAACAATAATGATACAGTAAAAGATGAAACAAATTCATCAACTAATAATTCAAATAGTAATAATGTTAATACTGGAGATGCTTCAACAATGGGAGGATATCTATTATTAGGAGCTACTTCAATATTAGGAGCAGTAGGTTTAACTAAAAAAAGAAATAAAAAGTAGTATATATAGAGCTGGAAGTATAACACTTCTTGCTCTTTTTTTGTATTTGATATTTTATATTGCTCCAGCAACTGTATCTTATTATTTTTTGAATTTTAGATTTAGTTTAAAAAATATTTCAGAATATGTTAAATATATTTATGAGTATAATACAAGTGAATGGATTATTTCTTGGGTAGGTGGACCATATCTTTTGAATTTTATATGTATAATTCATATATTAATTTATTTTTTACAAAAAAGGATAGATGATTTTCCCAGGGGTTTTATAATATATAGAATTTCTATCATAAAAAATAATGATGAGTATATGTTAATTTTTTATTTATATATAAGATTTAGTAGAGATGTGAGTTTCTTTATATAATAGAGGTTATATATTGGGCATACTAAATTATAAATATATAATTTAATAATAGGAATGATAATTATGGAAAATAAATATATATGTGAATTATGTAGAAGAGAGGGAGTACCCAAAGTTACAGAACATCATCTTATTCCAAGAGAAGAGGGAGGGAAAGATGGTGAAGTAACTTGGCTCTGTGAGAGTTGCCATAAACAAATACATGCACTTTATACTAATAAAGAACTTGCCATAAGATTAAATACATTAGATAGCTTAGAAAGTGATGATAAAATAAGTAAATATTTAAAATACATAAGAAAACAACCGGCAAGTAAAAAAGTAAAAGTAAGAAAATCTAAAAATGTGCGTAAAAAGTAGTAAAAAAGATATAGAATAAGTATTTGAAATATACTAACCATTCTATATCTATAATGCTATATTTAAGGAGAGCAGTAACCAATCCTTTATAATATCTTTTATTAAATTACTTTATTTTCTAAGTTGTTACGTCTACAATCTAGAGGGTTTAAGTTTATGTGATGTACAAATTCAGATTCATTAGGATTCATTATAAGTCTATCTAAATGAATTCTACCTTGAGGGGTGTTTGCAATAACAGTAATAAATCCATCTTTCTTATATTCAACCCATCTAAACTCATCAGTTATAACATTATTTAAGTCTTCAGATGAAATTAATGCTTTAGCATGTGGTGTACCATATTTATTAGTTAAGATTATAGCAATGCAATTATCATTAATTTTTTCATATTGATTTTTCTCAGTTCTTTTTACTATTTCTAAATTAGATTTTCTGTTATCTAGCATATTTCCATTAATATGTCTAACAGGAGCTTTAGGATTAGTATTTAAAATAGTTGTTTGAATACTTTGTTTTACAGGTTTAGATGGGGTTGATTTACTTATGTTTTGAATTGTATAGGAATTAAAGTCTTTATGCCATTCAGCAAACCAAGTTCCAATAGATTTTATTTTTTCAACATCAGCAGCATCTATTTGGAAAACTAATTCAGTTCCATCTTTCTTTAAAGCTGTGACATAAGCAATTTGATCTTTAATATCAAATTTATTTTCAAAAGTTTTATAATTCATTAAATTTGTACCTTCTTTCATAATGATTTGAATGTGAGTATAAGATTAGTAAGTTAGCTTTTTATATTTAAATTATTAACATCATTAATAAAATTAATTATGAAATATACTTAATAATGATTAAAAAATTCTAATAAAACATTTTAAACAGTAAAAAACCTTACAGTAAGAGTAAGGTTTTTTTGTTGGTTGCGGGAGCAGGACTTGAACCTACGACCTTTGGGTTATGAGCCCAACGAGCTACCAACTGCTCCATCCCGCGATATTAAATTATATTAGCTTTGCTAACTTGTATCCTTAGTATATGTTTAATAGTATTTAATGTCAAAATTATATATCATCATATTATAGTGTGTGATGAGAAGAGGTTGCTTAGTGTATCATATAGTATAGAATGCTACTAGATAAGTAAAATTTGAAATAAAGCCAATATCTTAAATAATACTTAATAAGTATATAACAATATTTATAGTATTATTTTTAAAATACAAAGTTATTTAATGGTAAAATATTAATATGATAGATATGCTTAAAAATTAATGAGAGGAGAAGATAGATATGAATAAGGGTGTTATTATAACAGGTGGAGGA
>JAEZAL010000165.1 GCA_023427705.1 Bacillota bacterium
CAGCAGTGATGTTTGGAACAACTGTAGCGTATATCTTTATAATATCTCTTATAATAGTTTTCTCATCTTATATTAATAACAAAGCCTTGTCTATGACAGCAGCATTAATAGGTGGAAGTATAATTCAAGGAATTGTTGGAGGAGCTATTAAAATAGTAACAAATCTTATGCCATATATTTATATTAGGATAGGGACTTCTATTGAAATTGATGTTATATATACAATATTAAGTTTACTTTGGATTATATTTATTGTATGGGTAGCAATTTATTATTTAGATAAAAAATTAGATATAATTTAGGAGGGAATAAAAATGAAAAGAATTGTTAATGTCATATTAGCTTTAACTATAACTACTTTACTTTCAGGATGTGGAATTAAGTTTGGAATTAGTGATAGAAATGAAAATAGTAATACTGAATATTCTAGTGGCGTATCAGAAGAAGTAAATATAAATGAGCCTATGAATGAAATTAGTAAATTAGATATTAGAATAGATACAAGTAATGTTAAAGTCAATTATTATGATGGAGTTGATATAAATATTTCAGGAAGATTAAGTAAATATTCTAAAGGAATAAAAACAGAAAGAAAATCAGATGTACTAATAATAATAGAAGAAGGGAAAAAGAAGAATATTAATGGAGATAATTTAAGCAATTTAGAAATAAATATTCCTAAAAGTTTTAATGGGGATTTTGATTTTTCATTTGGAGTTGGTGAAGCTAATATTAGCAACTTGGAATTAAAAGAGGTTAATATTAGCAGTGGAGTTGGAGAAATGAATTTGAAAGATTTATCCTTTAATAAATTATCTTTAGAAAGTGGAGTTGGAACTACTAATCTAATAACAAGTAAAAAAACAGGTGAAATTAATATAGAAGGTGGAGTAGGTGAAACAAATATTACTTTAGAAGATATAGGTGGAAATTTAACCTTTGAAGGTGGAGTAGGAAGTGCAGTAATTAAAGTTCCTGTTAATGCAC
The DNA here is from genome assembly GCA_023427705.1 of Bacillota bacterium. Lineage (GTDB taxonomy): Bacteria > Bacillota > Clostridia > Clostridiales > Clostridiaceae > Clostridium. The sequence continues at coordinate 988 of JAEZAL010000165.1, forward strand.
CAATAAATATTAAATCAAAATCTGGTCTTGGAGAAGCAGAAGTAAGTGCAAAAACTTCAAATGATGTAAAATACACTTTTGATGTTAAGGTTGGACTTGGAGATATAGAAGTGACAAACTAAGAAAGTAAAACTTTGTTTAAATGTAAAATGAAAAATGTAGAATTTATGTAAAAACTCCTTAGTGAGTTTTGAAATAATACTTACATTTAGAATAGAAGGATATAAATATTATGTTATGCTGACTTGGAGTGAGTTCTAAGTCATAATAAATATAATATTTATATCCTTATTTTAATTACTTGGAATTTATAAAAAGAATAACATGTGGATAACTTTTATCTCCCTTGTATATGGGCATTAAAAATGGTAAAATAGAACAAAAGTTCGCAGAGATTAAAGGTGATAAAATGAGGAAAATTAAGATATTACAAGCAGGAGACTTACATTTTGACACTCCATTTAAAGATTTAGATAAAAACATATCTATAATAAGTAAAGAAGAATTATTAGAGGTTTTTAGCAAGATAATAGATACAGCTATGGAAAATTCTGTTGATATATTATTATTAACTGGGGATATTTTTGACAATTTAACTATAAATAAGAAAACTTTGATATTTATTAAAAATCAAATTGAAAGAATAAGTAACATAAGAGTATTTATATCACCTGGAAATCATGATCCTTATAATGAAAAATCCTTCTATAAGATGATAAATTGGCCAGATAATGTTTATATATTCAAAGGCGGTATTGAAAATGTAATTGTAGAAGATTTAAATACTGTAGTTTGGGGAGCTGCTTTTAATGAATATCATGTTAGAAAGAGTATGTTAAAAGATATTAATATTAAAGAAAATTATATTAATATAATGACTATTCATGGTGATATTTCTAATACAGATGATGGGAACGAATATAATCCAATTACAATAAAAGATATTGAAAATAGTAAATTAGATTATATTGCTATTGGACATAGACATAACTTTAGTGGAATTTTAAGAGAAAATAATACCTATTATGCATATGCAGGATGTCCGCAGGGAAGAGGCTTTGATGAGTTAGGAGATAAAGGAATTATACTTGGAGAGATAACTAAGGGAGCAGTAGATTTAAGATTTGTTAGAACATCCAAAAGAAATTATTATGTTGAAGAAATAGATATAAGTAATTCAGTAAGTTATGATGAAGTAAGACTAAAAATATTATCAGCTATTGATAAAGAAGAAAGAGAAAATAATTTATATAAGATTATACTTAAGGGAGAAGTAGAATCTTATATTAACCTTAGAGAAGATATAATATTAGAAAAAATAAAAAGTGATTTTTATTTTGTAAAGGTTATTGATAAAACAGAAGTTAAGTTAGACTTTGATGAAATATCAAAAGATTATTCTATTAAAGGCGTTTATGCAAAAAAACTATTAGAAAAAATGAAAGAGGAAGATTGTAATAATGAAATTTTACAAATGGCTTTAAAATTAGGAATACAATCTCTATCCCAAGAGGAAGTGAATTTAAATGATTATAAATAAAATTAATATAATTTCTTTTGCTGGGTTAAAAGATAAAGAAATTAATTTAGAAGATAAAATTAATTTAATTTATGGAGAAAATGAAAAGGGGAAAAGTACTATTCAAAACTTTATTAGAATTTGGCTTTATGGAATGAATTCTAAGAGAACAAAGGATTTGAAAAGCAATGATAGAGTAAGGTTTGCTCCAGTAGATGGCGAAAAAATAAGAGGCGAATTATATGCAACTCATAATAATAGGAAATATATAATTAGAAGAAGCTTTGGAGCAACTAAGAAGGAAGATACATCAGAAATATTAGATGCTGAAAGTGGAGAAATTATTGCTGATATTCCTAAGGATGAACCAGGAAAGTACTTTTTCAACGTAAATTCAGCTACATTCTTTAAAACCTTATTTATAAACCAGTTAGGAGTTGCAATTTCTAAGGATAAAGAAGAAGAAATAATAGACAGAGCAGCTAATTTACTTGATAGTGATGATAATAATATATCAGCTCAAAAGTCACTAGAAAGGCTTGAAGCTATAAAAAAATCTATATCAACTACTAGAAAAACTGGTGAATTAGATATATTAAGAAATAAGCTAAATGATCTTAATCAAGAAAAGTATGAAGCATATAAGCTATCAGAAGAAAATATAGATAAAGAACATAATTTAATATATTTAAAAGAAAAAAGAAGTGATTTAAGAACAGAAATTAAAAACTTAGATATCTATAAAAAATATCTAAAAAAAGCAAAGCTACAAAAAGAATATGAAGAAATAACACAATATCTAAAGAAAAGGGAAGAGCTTAAGAAAAAGGAAAGATATATTGAAGAAAGTATTTCCTCAAGAAATGGAATTATAGATGAGGTTTTACTTAATGATATAAAGGATGAAAATGCTCTTTACTTTAGCCTTTTAGATATGAAGAGTGAAGAGGAAAAAAGTTTAATTAAAAGTAAAGAAATTTATGCTGAAAAAAGAGAAGGTTATGAAAGTATTCTCTTTATTGAAAATCTATCTAGTGAAGATAAAAATGCTTTTATTAAAGCTGTTATGGAGAGAGATAACTTAACAGAAAAAATTAATAAATATAACGAGTTAATAAAAGAAATAAATATAATAAAAGATGATATTTCTAATAAAGAAAGATATATAGGAAGTGCAATAAACTTTAAAGAAATTAGAGAAAATATAGGTTTACTATTACAGAAATATGAAGATAAACTAAAGGAACTAAAATTTAGAGCTGAAAGTTACTCTAGTAAATCAAGTTCACAAGAGGAAAAACTAAAGAGAAAATTTAAATTATTTTCATTGGCAGGAATAATAAACATTTCTCTATTAATATTTTTAATAATATTTTATAGAGAAAATATGTTGTTAGTCGGTTTCTTTGCGGGGATTTTATTTTTATTAGCATATAAAGTTATAACTTTAAAAATAGAAATGAGAAGTGAAGGTAAATCAGAACTAAATATTAAATCTTTAGAAGAAGAAATAAGAAGTATAGAAAAAGAAATATTTAAGCATACAAAAATGGTAGAAGCAACTTCTTATGAGGATTTTATTAAAAAACTAAAACTTTTTGATGATTATAATTTATATTTAGAAAAACAAAATATAAAAATATCAGAGAAAGAGGTACAAATAAAGTTCTTAAACATAGATACTGCGCAAGAAAATTATAAAAGAAATGAAGAATTTATTAATCATATTTTAGAACTAGCTAATACTGATGATATTAATAAAGTAATAGGAATGATATCTACATATGAAGAAATGAATAAAGAAGTACTATCTATAAAAATTGATATAGAAAAGGAAGAAAAATCTATTGAAAAATTAGATAGGGAATTAAGTGTAAGGGAAAAAAGAATAAGAGAGAAATTAGAATATATAGGATTAGAAAATATTGATTTATACGAATTAGAAGAAAAATTATTAGAAATTAAAGAAAAAATTAAACAAAGAGACGAAATTTTAAAGACTTTAGAAAACATTGAAGGCGCATATAAGGCTTTAACTAAGGATAAAGATATAGAATCTATAAAAGAAGACTTAAAGGATATTATTAATGAAAATATTAATTATAGCTATTCATCAGAAGAGGAAATAGATAATCAAGTTTCTATAAAATCCCATGAATTAATCGAAGTTGAAAAGGAAATTAAAGATGTTGAAAATCATTTAAATAATAGATTTTTGGGAAAGAGAACAATTCCTTTAATAGAAGAGGAAATTCAAGAAGTTAAAGAAAAAATAGAAAGATTAGAAAAATTACTTAAGGCTACAGAAATATCTATAGATATTATGAACGAATCAATTAGAGAAGTAAGAGGTAACTTTGGTAATGTACTGAATTCAAATGTTATAGATTATTTTAAGACTTTAACTAATAAGCAATATGAAGATGTTATGGTATCTGAATCTTACGATATGAAAGTAAGAAAGGGAAGAGATATTTTACCAGGAGCAATACTAAGTAATGGTGCTAATGATCAATTATATTTATCATTAAGATTATCTTTTATTAATATGATATATAGGGGGATGGAGTTCCCTGTAATATTAGACGATGCATTTGTTCAGTATGATGATATTAGAACAGAAGCAGCCTTAGATTTATTAGTAGATTCTAGCTTTAGTCAACTTATTATATTTACATGTCAAGGAAGAGAAAAGAATATATTTAATAAGAAAAATATAGATTTTAATTATATTAATTTATAATAATGGCAATAATAGTATTGACATTATAAAATTTAGCATATAAAATAAACCTATAATAATGCAAATCATTTGCATAAATGAGGTGGAATAATGAAGAAAAAAATTATAAGTCTTGGACTTATATTAGGTGTATTAGTTTCTTTTTCGGCATGTGGAACTAAGGATTTAGAAGATAATAAGGGTGAAAGATTAAGAGTTGGAGTTACAATAAATCCATTAAAGGATTTTGCAGAAACTATTGGTGGAGATAAAGTAGAAGTATTTTCTATTATACCAGATGGTAGTGATGCACATAGCTTTGATCCAAAGCCAAAGGATTTAAAAGAATTAATAAACTCTGACGTATTTATATATAATGGTCTTGGAATGGAAGAATGGATAGATTCTGTTTTAGGAACAATTGAAGGCAAAGATGTAAAAGTTGTTGAAGCAAGTCATGGTATAAATGTATTTAATACTTCAGATGAAGATATAGATGCACATGATGATGAACACGCTGATGAACATGCTGATGAACATTCAGATGAAGAGCATGCCGACGAAGAACATGCTGATGAAGATGATCATGATCATGATCACGGTGGAAAGGACCCACACGTTTGGTTAAGTTTAAGTGATGCTATTATAGAAGCGGAAAATATAAAAAATGCTTTTGTTGAAGCAGATGCTGAAAATAAAGATTATTACGAAGAAAACTTTAATAAGTTAAAAGATGAATTTACTGCTTTATATGATGAATATGTTAATAAGTTTAAAGAGTTAACTAATAA
>JAEZAL010000026.1 GCA_023427705.1 Bacillota bacterium
GACGCCACCTGAATTAGCAGCGGATATAATGGAAAAAGGAATAATGTTAGCTGGTGGAGGTGCACTACTTAGAGGGTTAGATGCACTAATTAACCATGAAACTAATATGCCTGTTCATATAGCAGAATCACCACTTGACTGTGTAGTATTAGGAGCAGGTAAAGCATTAGATAACTTTGATGAGTTAAGCAAGACGCAAAGAGGTCAATAATGAAGCGTCATAAGAATAAACTGGCAGCTACTGTAATAGTGCTGTCAGTTGCCTTTTTAGGCATAATTATCTACACTATGAATAATGAAAAAAAAGATGCGATTTCAAGCAGTTTTGGTAGTGCAATAAACCCTCTGCAAAAAGTAGTATACACAATTGGTGATAAATTTAAGGGGACTTTAGATTTTTTCTTAAATTTTTCTAAAGTGAAAGAAGAAAATGCTGAATTAGCTAAGGAAAATATTGAATTAAAAAATAATCTTTTAGAATATGATAAACTTAAAGAGGAAAATGAAAGATTAAGAGAAGTTTTAAACTTTGCAAATTCAAAAGATAATTATGATTATATAGGAACTGAAATAATTGGATATAGTGGAGAAAGTTTTTCGGATGGATACATAATAGATAAAGGCGAAAATGATGGGCTGAAAAAAGACATGGTTGTTATTTCAAATAAGGGTTTAGTTGGTCAAGTTACGAGCACAGGTAGTAATTGGGCTATAGTTGAAAGCTTATTAAATAAAAATATAGCTGTATCAGTAATGGTTAATAGTACTAGAGAAACTACAGGAATATTAAGAGGATATGTAACACGTACTAATAATGGCCTAACAAAAGTAACTAATTTGCCATTAGATTCAGAAATTAAAGAAGGAGATGTTATATTAACTTCAGGACTTGGACAAATATATCCTAAAGAAATTAGGATTGGAGAAGTCGTTTCTGTAGAGACTGACGAAATAAAAGTTATGAAAACAGCTATTGTAAAACCTTATGTTGACTTTAATAAATTAGAAGAATTATTTGTGATTATACCAAGAGAAACAAGAGAAGTTAAATATGAAAATTAGAGGTAATATATGAAAAAATGGGTTTTAATTTTAATTTCAATAGTACTTTTAATACTTGATAATTCTTTTATGCCTTTTTTAGCGATTAAAGGTGCTTTTCCTAGTTTACTTTTTATTTTTGCTATAGCCTATTCTATTATTAATGGTAAAAAAGAAGCAGTTATTATTGGGGTTATTTCAGGATTACTACAAGATATATATTTTTATGAAGGCTTTGGAGTAAATGCATTAGTTAATATGCTAATATGTTTACTTGCAGCTATTATAGGTGAAAACATATATAGAGAGAAAAAGTTTATACCAACAATATCTATGTTATTCTTATATATATTAAAAGTATTATCCATATTTTTAATATTAAAAATATCAAACAATAGTATAAACATGGAAGTTGGTATATATGCATCTATATATAGTGCTGTAATAATGTTTTTAGGATATAATTTTGTTTTAAGGCTTTATGATAATAATTTTAATAAGAGATCATGGAGGTTTAAATGATAGTAAATAGACCAAAAAAGAAAAAGAAAATTTCTAGGTACACTGTTCTGAATATAATAATGATATGTCTTTTTACTGTATTTATTTCTAAGTTAGTTTATCTTCAAGTATATAAACATGAAGATTACAAAGAGAGAGCAGACATAAGTTCAACAAGACTTATTTCTGAAAATGCACCTAGAGGGAAAATATATGATAGTGAAGGAAATGTTTTAGCCACAAATGTTCAAACTTATACTTTAACATATACAAAGCCTAGTAATGAAAATGAAAATTTTTATGAAACTATGGATAAGGTATTTAATATACTTTCTGAAAATGGTGAAAAGTATGAAGATGACTTAATGCTAAAAATTGATAGCAATAATAAATTTTATTTTGATTTTAAAACAGATGATGCAGATACAAAAAGAATTGTAGAAATTAGATTTAAAAGGGATAGAGGTCTTAATGAAGAAATAGAAAGAAATCTATTTGGGAATCAAAAAACTGATTTTAATGATGAAGAAGAAGATAAAGTTAATAATGAATTAATGAAAATATCTGCAGAGGAAACTTTTTATAAGCTAGTAAAAAGTTATAGTCTTTATCAACTTATAGATCCAACTCCAGTTCAAGAAGACGGAGAAAGCAATAAGGATTATAATGCAAGATTGGATGCATATAATAAAAAATACAAGGATATGTCTGGTAAAGAAATGCTAGACGAATTATTAACTAAATATTCGCTTCAAGACGTAAGAAAGTATATGGTAATTAAAGATGCCATAAAAATGCAAAGTTTTGAAGGATATAGAAATGTAACAATTGCATCTAATATAAAAGAAGATACTGCTTTTATAGTTTATCAAAAGTTAAATGATTTACCAGGTATAGATGTTAGTATTGAGCCTATTAGATTTTATCCATATAACAGCTTAGCATCAGGTGTTTTAGGATATCTTTCATCTATAGATTCTTCTAAGGAAGAAAATTATGAATTAAGAGGATATGATGTTTCCTCTGATTTAATAGGGGTTGCAGGTATAGAGGCAGCTTTAGAAGATCAGTTAAAAGGAACTAAAGGTGGAACTACTGTTAAAGTCAATTCTCAAGGAAGGGTAACAGAAGAGTTATTTGAATTAGAATCTTACCCGGGAAATAATGTATATTTAACCATAAATAAAAATGTTCAGTATGCTGCTGAAAAAGCAATGGAAGATACATTAGCAAGGCTAAAAAGTAGTATTGCTCCTAATGCAACAAGAGGGGCTGTAGTAGCAATAGAAGTTAAAACTGGTAGGATTATTTCTATGGTAAGCTATCCAGGATACGATCCTAATATATTCTCTATTCCAGGTAGACTTACTGATGAATTATCAGAAGAATATTTCAATCCAGATATTGAAAGCTATGCAAAAGAGTATATTCAAAGGACAGGTGCTACTGGAGGAATAGATTATTTATTTCCAGT
>JAEZAL010000233.1 GCA_023427705.1 Bacillota bacterium
ATTCTTTATTGGTGAATATCCAGAAGGTGTAGCAGTTATGCTATTTTATGAAATAGGAGAATTATTCCAATCTTATGCAGTTAATAAATCAAGAAATTCAATAACTTCTCTTATGAATATTAGAGCAGATTATGCAAATGTAATAAGAAATGGAAATGAAGAAAAGGTAAATCCTGAAACAGTAAATATAGATGAAGTAATACTTGTAAAACCAGGCGAAAGAGTTCCTTTAGATGGTGTTATTACTGAAGGAAATAGTTTTGTAGATACTTCAGCTCTTACTGGTGAATCAGTACCTAGAGAAGTATCAGCTGGTGAAGAAATATTATCAGGCTTTATTAATAATAATGGAGTTTTAAAAATTAAAGTAACTAAAAACTTTAAGGAATCTACAGTATCAAGAATATTAGAATTAGTTGAAAATGCTTCTAATAAGAAAGCTCCAACTGAAAAGTTTATAACTAGATTTTCAAGATATTATACTCCTATAGTAGTTTTTTCAGCTATAGCTTTAGCAGTAATACCGCCAATAGTATTACAAAATGGAAGTTTTAATGAATGGTTATCTAGAGCATTAATTTTCTTAGTGGTATCTTGTCCATGTGCTTTAGTTGTATCTATTCCTCTTGGTTTATTTGCAGGAATAGGTGGAGCATCTAGAAAAGGAATACTAGTTAAAGGTGGAAATTATTTAGAAGCATTAAAAGATGTAAATACTATTGTATTTGATAAGACAGGAACTTTAACTAAGGGAGTATTTAAAGTAACAGAAGTTAATAATTTTAATATAGATAAGAATGAGTTAATTAGAATAGCAGCTATTTCTGAAAGCTTTTCTAATCACCCAATTGCACAATCTATAATTAATGAATATGGAAAAGATGTAGATTCAAAAGAATTATCAGACTATGAAGAGATTTCTGGACATGGAGTTAAGACTTCATTAGATGGAATGGAAGTTTTAGTTGGTAATTACAAGCTAATGGAAAAGTTCAATATTAAATATGAAAAAGTAAATGCTATAGGTACTATAGTTCATATAGCAATAAATAGTGAATATAAAGGTAATATAGTAATTGCTGATGAAATAAAAGATGGAGCTACAGATGCAATAAAGGCATTAAAAGAAATAGGAGTTTCTCAAACAATAATGTTAACTGGTGATAATAAAAGTGTTGCAGAAAAAGTTGCAGGAATAGTTGGAATAGACAAGATGTATTCAGAATTATTGCCAGGAGATAAAGTAGAAAAAGTAGAAGAAATAATTAGTAATAATAAATCAAAAGGTAAGGTAATATTTGTAGGTGATGGTATAAATGATGCACCAGTATTGGCAAGAGCAGATATTGGAGTAGCTATGGGAGGCATAGGATCAGATGCAGCTATTGAAGCAGCTGATGTAGTATTAATGAATGATAATCCAGAAGCCTTAGTTTCAGCAATAAAAGTAGCTAGAAAAACTAATAAGATTTTATGGCAAAATATAATATTTGCAATAGGAGTTAAAGTCCTAGTAATGATTTTAGGAGCCTTTGGTTTAGCTAATATGTGGGAAGCAGTATTTGCAGATGTAGGAGTAACAGTAATTGCTGTTCTTAATTCAACTAGATGTTTAAAATAAAAAATAGTATGAAGTTTCGTAGTGATTTGGAGTAAATGTGACAAAATATGCAAAGTTTCAAAAAGTAAAGTTTTTTATTGACAAATTTCATCAAATTAAATATAATTATTTGAGTTGAGAACATTCAGGCATAAGGGAAGCATACAAAATTATTTTTGGTTTACAAAGTTTAATTTTGTAAAATTAAGACTTATGTATAACGCATCTGCTACGTTATACATAAGTCTAATTTTTTGCGATTTTCTTTAATTAAATTAAAAGAATAGTTTTTTACCCTAAAATATAACTATATAAAAAATTTATTTTAAATAGTTTGTTAAAAGCCTAACTTAAAATGTTTTAAATTCTAAACAAAAGTGATAAAATAATAATATATATGAAAAATCGTGTTTTAAATATAAATAAAAAATAAAAATAGGAGAAGAAGTATGGAGAAGAAAAAGAATATTTCAATGGCAGTAATAAAAAGATTGCCTAAGTACCATAGATATTTGCAAGAATTATTAAGAAATGATGTAGATAGAATATCCTCAAAAGAATTAGGAGAAAAAATTGGTTTTACTGCATCTCAAATCAGACAAGACTTAAATTGCTTCGGTGACTTTGGGCAACAAGGATATGGATATAATGTTAAAGACCTTTATAATCAAATTAGTCTTATTTTAGGATTAAATAGAGAGTATAATGCGGTTATTATTGGAGCAGGTAACATAGGTCAAGCAATTGCAAACTATAGTAGATTTTCACAAACAGGTTTAAATATCTCAGCTATATTTGATGCAAATCCTAAATTAATAGGAATGAGAATAAGAGATATAGAAATTCAAGATATAGATGTGTTGAAAAATTATTTGATAGAGAATTTAATAGATATTGGAATTATATGTGTACCTAGAATAAATGCACAAAAAGTTTGTGATATTTTAGTCGAAAATGGAGTAACAGGAGTATGGAATTTTGCACCTGTTGATTTATCAGTACCAGAGGAAGTAACAGTAGAAAATGTACACTTATCTGAAAGTTTACTAACATTAATATATTTATTAAATGATAAAGAATAATGTAAGGGATTACATTAGTAATTGGCTTAATTTTCAAATAGTTGTTGAAAAAGAAAATTTTACAGTTTATAATAATAATTGGAGCTTATGCTTCAATTATTTTTTGGGGGGATTGTTAATCTTATAACAATTATTTCGAAAAGAGATGTATATTATAAGATGTTAACTAATATATTTATGGTTAAAAGGAGGACTTTTAAATGGAATTAAAAAACATAGTTCTTGAAAAAGAAGAGCATTTAGCAATTGTGACTATTAATAGACCAAAAGCTTTAAATGCATTAAATTCTGAAACATTAAAAGATTTAGACATAGTATTAGAAGATTTGGAAAAAGATAGTAACATATATTGTGTTATTTTAACAGGTTCTGGTGAAAAGGCATTTGTTGCTGGTGCTGACATTTCAGAAATGAAAGATTTATCAGAAGAAGAAGGTAAAAACTTTGGTCTTTTAGGAAATAGAGTTTTCAGAAGATTAGAAAAGTTAGACAAGCCTGTTATAGCTGCAATATCTGGATTTGCTCTTGGTGGTGGATGTGAATTAGCTATGGCTTGTGATATTAGAATAGCTTCAGAAAAGGCTAGATTTGCACAACCAGAAGCTGGACTTGGAATAACACCTGGATTTGGTGGAACACAAAGATTACCTAGATTAGTTGGCGAAGGAAAAGCAAAAGAACTTATTTATACATGTGCAATGGTAAAGGCTGATGAAGCTTTAAGAATTGGATTAGTAAATAAAGTTGTACCTCTTGAAAACTTAATGGAGGAAGCTAAAGCTATGGCAAATGCTATTATGGCTAGTGCACCTATAGCAGTTAAGTTATGTAAGGATGCTATAAATAGAGGTATGCAAGTAGATATTGATGAAGCAATTGAAATTGAAGCAGAGGATTTTGGAAAGTGTTTTGCAACTGAAGATCAAAAAGAAGGTATGACAGCTTTTATTGAAAAGAGAGCTAAAAATTTTTCTAATAAATAGTCAGAATAAAGGGAATATATAAAAAAGTTTAAATGTTATTATAACTTATTTAGGAAAAAGGGTACAATATCAAGGAGGTATAATCAATGAATTTTCAATTGACTAGAGAGCAAGAATTAGTAAAACAAATGGTTAGAGAATTCGCTATAAATGAAGTGAAACCAATAGCTGCTGAAATTGATGAGACAGAAAGATTTCCAATGGAAAATGTTCAAAAAATGGCTAAAATCGGAATGATGGGAATACCATTTTCAAAAGAATATGGTGGAGCTGGTGGCGATACTCTTTCATATATAATCGCAGTAGAAGAGTTATCAAAAGTATGTGCTACAACTGGTGTTATAGTTTCAGCTCATACATCACTATGCGCATCTTTAATAGATCAATTTGGAACTAAAGATCAAAAAGATAGATACTTAAGAGATTTAGCAACTGGCAAAAAAATAGGTGCTTTTGGATTAACAGAACCAGGTGCAGGTACTGATGCAGCAGGACAACAAACTGTTGCGGTTCTTGAAGGTGATAACTATATATTAAATGGAACAAAGATATTCATCACTAATGGTGGAGTAGCTGATACATTTATTATATTTGCTATGACTGATAAGAGCAAAGGAACAAAAGGTATATCTGCATTTATTGTTGAAAAGGATTTTGAAGGCTTCTCAATTGGAAAGAAAGAAGACAAACTTGGTATTAGAGGATCTTCAACTACAGAGTTAGTAATGAGCAATTGCATAGTTCCTAAAGAAAATTTAATAGGACAAGAAGGCAAGGGTTTTGGTATAGCAATGAAAACTTTAGATGGAGGAAGAATTGGTATAGCAGCGCAAGCTTTAGGAATAGCTGAAGGAGCTTTTGAAGAAGCAGTTCATTATATGAAGGAAAGAAAGCAATTCAATAGACCATTAGCAGCATTCCAAGGATTACAATGGATGATAGCTGAAATGGATACTAAAATTGAAGCAGCTAGACATTTAGTATATAAGGCAGCGTGGTTAAAAGAAAATAAACTTCCATATTCAGTAGAAGCAGCAAGAGCAAAGCTTTTTGCAGCAGAAGTAGCTATGGATGTTACCACTAAGGCTGTTCAAATCTTTGGAGGATATGGATATACTAAGGAATATCCTGTGGAAAGAATGATGAGAGATGCTAAAATAACTGAAATATATGAAGGAACTTCAGAAGTTCAAAAGATGGTTATTTCAGGGAATGCTTTAAGATAAGGGGAGGATTTATAAATGAATATAGTAGTTTGTTTAAAACAAGTTCCAGATACAACAGCTGTAAAAATTGATCCGAAAACAGGAACGCTTATTAGAGATGGTGTACCATCAATAATAAATCCAGAAGACAAGAACGCATTAGAAGCTGCATTAACTTTAAAGGATAATGTTGGAGGAAAAGTAACAGTAATAAGTATGGGACCTCCTCAAGCACAAAATGCTCTAAGAGAAGCATTATGTATGGGTGCCGATGAAGCTATTCTTATAACTGATAGAGCCTTTGCAGGAGCTGATACTTTAGCAACATCTAAAGCATTAGCTGGAGTATTAAGAAAATTAGAATTTGATATAGTATTTGCTGGTAGACAAGCTATTGATGGAGATACAGCACAAGTTGGACCAGAAATAGCTGAACATTTAGATATACCTCAAGTAACATATGTTCAAGATGTAAAAGTAGAAGAAGATGGATTATTAATAAATAGAGCTTTAGAAGATGGATATGAATTAATTAAAGTTCAAGCACCAGTTCTTTTAACAGCTATTAAAGAATTAAATGAACCAAGATATATGAATATTGGATATATATTTGATACAGCTAATAAAGAAATTCAAATATGGTCAGCAGATAATGTTGACGTAAATAAAGAAGAGTTAGGACTTAAAGGTTCACCTACTAAAGTTAAGAAAACTATGACTAAGGAAACTAA
>JAEZAL010000264.1 GCA_023427705.1 Bacillota bacterium
CTATAGAACATTTAATAATTAGCAAACTAATAGGTTCTACATCAAATCCATTTTTCATTTTTCTCTTTCTATTTTTTATTTGTAAGTAAATATATATCAACGAAGATATTAACCCTACAATTACTGCAGTAATATTTCCTGGTACAAATCCAGAACTAATAGTCTGAAATGCTTCTGGAAATGGCGCTATTGTTTGTCCTTGTAAAATAACTAGTGTTAATCCTCTAAATATCAACATTCCTGCTAATGTAACTATAAATGCTGGTATTTTTACATATGCATTCCAGAATCCTTGCCAAGCTCCTATAATTGCCCCAATAAGTAAACATAGTGGTATAGCTATAATAGGTGACATCTTATAATTAACCATAAACATTGCACTAATTGCACCAATAAATGCAGCCACTGATCCTACTGATAAATCAACATTTCCTGTTACTATTACTAGTAACATCCCTATAGCCAATATTAATATATAACTATTTTGAAGAATTAAATTAGTTACGTTTAAAGGTTTTAACAATATCCCTTGTGTTAATATTTCAAATAATATCATTATAGATATAAGCGCAATTCCCATTCCATATTTTCTAATATTTCCACTAAGTAATGATTTAACTTTTATCATAAACAATCCTCCTACCCGTTAACAATACATCGCATTATATTTTCTTGTGAAGCTTCGTCCGCATTTAACTCTCCAACTATTTTACCTTCATTCATAACATAAACTCTGTCACTTAATCCAAGCACTTCAGGCAGTTCTGAAGATATAACTATTATTGCTTTCCCCTCTTCTGCAAGAGAATTAATTAATGTGTAAATTTCATATTTAGCTCCAACGTCTATACCTCTTGTTGGCTCGTCCAAAATAAGTATATCTGGTTCAGAAAAAATCCATTTACTTAATACTACTTTTTGTTGATTTCCTCCTGATAAATTATCAACATTTTGTAATATAGTAGAACATTTTATGTTCATTTTTGATTTAAAATCTTCAGCAGCTTTTATTTCCTTATTGTCATCTAATATATTTTTTGAGCTTATGTTTTCTAAATTTGCTAAAGTAATATTATTCTTTATACTGTCTATTCCTATTACTCCCTTATTTTTTCTATCCTCTGTTACATATGCTATACCTTTACTAATAGCATCGCTTACACTCTTTACATTTATCTCTTTGTTATCTTTTAATAACTTTCCAGTGATATTACTTCCATATGCTTTTCCAAACAAACTCATTGCCAATTCTGTTCTTCCGGAGCCCATAAGACCTGCTATACCAACTATTTCCCCTCTTTTCACATTTAAACTAACATTCTTTATTACTTCCTTGTTTATATCATTTGTATCATAAACAGACCAATTTCTTACTTCGAAACAAACTTCACCAATATTTTTCTTTCTTTTAGGAAATCTATCAACAATATCTCTTCCAACCATTCCTCTAATAATTCTATCTTCACTTATTCCTTCAGAATTTTTATCTATAGTTTCAATAGTTGCTCCATCTCTAAGTATTGTTATTCTATCAGCTACTTTAGATATTTCATTTAACTTATGAGAAATTAAAATTGATGAAACTCCCTGATTTTTTAATTCTAATAATAAACGTAATAACACTTCACTATCATAATCATTTAATGCTGCAGTTGGTTCATCTAAAATCAATAATGAAACATTTTTAGATAAAGCCTTTGCTATTTCAACTAGTTGTTGTTTACCTACCCCAATATCCATTATTAATGTATTTGGTGATTCAATTAATCCCACTCTATTAAGTAATTCTTTTGATTTATTTATTGTAGTATCCCAATCAATTATCCCATTATTACTTTGCTCATTACCCAAAAACATATTTTCAGCTATAGATAAATATGGAATTAAAGCAAGCTCCTGATGAATTATAACTATCCCTAATTTTTCACTATCTTTAATATTCTTAAATTCACATAATTTCCCTTTAAAATATATTTCTCCACTATAACTACCATAAGGATATACTCCGCTTAAAATATTCATAAGAGTTGATTTCCCAGCACCATTTTCTCCAACTAATGCGTGAATTTCATTAGATTTAACCTTTAAATTAACGTTATCTAATGCTTTTACTCCAGGAAATAACTTTGTAATATTTTTCATTTCAAGGATAGTTCCTTCCATTTTTATACCTCCTTAGGAAAATTTTTAATCTATTTATAAATATTTAGGAGCCTTATAGGGCTCCATAAATACTACTTTTCTTATTTTAATTGATCTTCGGTATAATAACCTGAATCTATTAATATCTCTTTATAATTATCTTTATCTACTGAAACTGGATCGCAAAGATATGATGGTACAACTTTTACTCCATTATCATAAGTTGTAGTATCATTAACAGGTGCTTCCTTACCACTTAGTACTGCTTCTACCATTTGTACTGTTTTTTCAGCTAATACTCTAGTGTCTTTAAAAACTGTTTGTGTTTGCTCACCTGAAATAATTGATTTAACTGAAGGTATTTCTGCATCTTGTCCTGTAACTATAGGTAACTTTTGATCACCTTTTCCATATCCAACACTCTTTAATGAAGATAATACTCCTATACTTATCCCATCATATGGTGATAATACAGCATCAACAGTATCAGTTGTATAGTAAGTACTTAATAGATTGTCCATCCTTGATTGAGCAGTTGCTCCATCCCATCTTAATGTAGAAACTTTGTCCATACCCATTTGTCCACTCTTTACTTTTAAAGCACCAGAATCTATATAAGTTTTCAAAACAGACATTGCTCCATCATAGAAGAAATAAGCATTATTATCATCTGGAGATCCACCAAATAATTCAATATTAAATGGTCCCTTTTCTCCTTTATCTAATCCTAATTTTTCTATTATATAATTACCTTGTAAAACACCAACTTTAAAATTATCAAAAGTTGAATAATATGATATG
>JAEZAL010000292.1 GCA_023427705.1 Bacillota bacterium
CAGCAGTACCAGGCATAAATGTACCATCTTCCATTCCATTAAATGCTGATACAGGAAGATCAAATCCTTTTTGAGCATTTATAGGTTCTACTATATTCTTGATGAATGCTGGGACATTGCTTCTATCTCCCTTTTCTTCATCCTTAGCGTCTTTCCAATCAGCTGGAACATCTATCTTAACTATAGATTCAACACCTTGGTCTATAGCAGCAAAGTTCATATTAACAACTTTTTCACCTTTTTTACCATATGATGTTACAACAGCATCTTTTAAGTACTTAACAGCATCTTCAACTGGTATAATGTTAGCAATCTTAAAGAATGCAGCTTGCATTATCATGTTGATTCTTCCACCAAGTCCAATTTCTTGTGCTATCTTAACAGCATTTAATGTATAGAATTCAATATTATTTTCTGCAATATATCTCTTCATAGCAGCTGGTAATTTTTCATTAATTTCTTCTGGAGTCCAGATTGTATTTAATAAGAACTTACCATTCTTCTTTAATCCTTCTAATACATCATATTTATATACGTAAGCTTGGTTGTGACAAGCAACGAAATTAGCTTTATCAACTAAATATGGTGATTTAATTGGTTTCTTACCAAATCTTAAGTGAGATACTGTTATACCACCTGACTTCTTAGAGTCATATGAGAAGTATCCTTGAGCATACATATCAGTATGATCTCCGATAATCTTAATAGCACTCTTATTAGCACCAACAGTACCATCTGATCCTAATCCCCAGAATTTACATGCTTTTGTACCTTCTGCAGATGCATCTATATCTTCTACTGTTTCTAATGAAGTGTTAGTAACGTCATCAACTATAGAAATTGTAAATCCATCTTTTGGAGTTTCCTTAGCAATATTAGCGAATACTGCAGCTATATCTGATGGGTTTGGATCCTTAGAACCTAATCCATATCTTCCTCCAACTATAACTGGAGCATTTTCTCTTCCATAGAATGCACTCTTAACATCTAGGTATAATGGTTCTCCTATTGAACCTGGTTCCTTAGTTCTATCTAAAACAGCTATAGCCTTAACTGTGCTTGGTATAACTTTTAAGAATCTTTCTGTAGAGAATGGTCTAAATAATCTAACTTTAACTAAACCAACCTTTTCTCCTCTTCCATTTAAGAAATCTACTGTTTCTTCAGTAACATCTGTTGATGATCCCATAGTTATTACTATTCTATCAGCATCTGGTGCTCCATAGTAATCGAAGCAGTGATATTCTCTTCCTGTTAACTTAGTAATTTCAGCCATGTAGCTTTCTACTACTTCTGGAACATCGTCATAGAATCTATTTACTGATTCCCTAGTTTGGAAATATATATCTGGATTTTGAGCTGTACCTCTAGTAACAGGGTTATTAGGGTTTAATGCTCTTCTTCTAAATCCTTCTAAAGCATCATAATCAACTAACTTAGCTAATTCATCATACTCTAAAACTTCTATTTTTTGAATTTCGTGTGAAGTTCTAAATCCATCAAAGAAGTTCATGAAAGGTATTCTAGTTTTAATAGAAGTTAAGTGAGCTACTGGAGCTAAATCCATAACTTCTTGTACTGATCCTTCTGCAAGCATAGCAAAACCAGTTTGTCTTGCAGCCATAACGTCTTGATGGTCTCCAAATATACTTAATGAAGAAGTTGCTAAAGCTCTTGCTGAAACATGGAATACTGTTGGAAGCATTTCACCAGCAATCTTGTACATATTTGGGATCATTAATAGTAAACCTTGAGATGCAGTATATGTTGTAGTTAATGCACCTGCTTGTAAAGATCCGTGAACTGCACCAGCTGCACCTGCCTCTGATTGCATTTCCATAACCTTAACAGGTTGTCCAAATATGTTCTTTCTTCCTTGTGCTGCCCACTCGTCAACGTGTTCAGCCATTGGTGAAGATGGTGTGATTGGGAATATAGCTGCTACTTCTGTAAATGCATATGATATATGAGCAGCGGCTGTATTACCATCCATAGTTTTCATTTTTCTCATCATGTTTGACCTCTCTTCCTTATATATAAAATATTGTAATATACAAATACAGCTATTTAAAACTGTATTTAAAAATTAAGAATGAATTATTAGTTAGAAAAGTTCATATTCTTAAATTGAAGTCGTAGTGCTTAACCCCTATATAAGCACTTCTTATAAGTCATTATCCTATTAAAGAATTTATTTTGTTAATTCCTCACCTAGCTTTTTAGCTTTTTCTAACTCTTCTTCACTTGGCGATTCTTTAACGGCGATGCTTCCTACAACATTAAAGTCGTAATCCTTCATACGTTCAACCCAATCTGCCATAAATTTGCCATCATCCCATCCATATGATCCAAATAATACTATCTTTTTTTGACTATTAGGTAGTAATTTAAATTGGTTTATGAAGGGCTCCATCTCATGTTGCTCAATTCTATTGTTATCCATTGAAGGGCTTCCAAAAGCAACTGCATCCGCTTCAGTAACATCTTCAATTGTTGCATCACAAACATATTTAATATTTACTTCTGCATTTTGGCTTTTTACACCTTCACCAATTGAATTTGCAAGAACTTCAACATTTCCTCCATTGCTCCAATAGATAATAGAAATTTTTTTCATTAATACATCACCTCATTCTTTGACTAAAAGCCAATTTTTGGATATATATTACCTATTTTTACACTTACTATTTTATTATATAACACTATTTTTTTTTTGCAAGTTTTCTCTGTCCCATATTGGAACAATATTATCCATTGAAATAGATATTTTTTATTTATTTTTCTTAATACTGCTTATTATTACATCTAAAATTGAGTTAACACCGTTACTTATACCACTTTTTTTCATATTTTCCACTAAAATATTTTTATTGTTTTTAAGTTCTTTTAATTTAATAATTAATTTTCTATTATCTTCTATCATATCATCTTCATCTAACACAAGTGAGTATCCTTCTTTTTTAAATGAGTTAGCATTTAATATCTGGTCTCCCCTACTTATCTTCTTAGATAAAGGTATAAGTAAAGTTGGTTTATTTAATGCCAATAATTCAAAAATCACATTGGCACCAGCTCTAGAAATAACGTAGTCAGCTGCTTTTAATAAGTGTGGTAACTCTTCTTTAACATATTCAAACTGAAGATAACCTTTTTTATCATTTAATTTTTTATCTAAATTATTTTTTCCACATATATGAATTATATTATAATCTTTAAGAAGTTCTTCTAGATTGTTTCTAACAGCTTCATTTATACTTTTTGCTCCTAGACTTCCTCCAATAACAAATAAAATTTCCTTACTATCTTTAAATCCAGAAATTCTTATTCCTTTTTCCTTGCTTCCTGTTAGTATTTCTTCTCTAATAGGAGTTCCTGTTAATACTCCTTTACCATCTTTTATATAATTTAAACTTTCTCTAAACGTAACACAAAGCTTATTACAGAAAGGTGCTGATAGTTTATTTGCAAGCCCTGGAGTTAAGTCTGATTCATGAGAAACAACAGGTATCTTTTTCATCGATGCTGCAATAACTACTGGTACAGCTACAAATCCACCCTTTGAAAATATTACATCTGGCTTTTCTAGGTTTAATATTTTTCTCGCTTCTAATACACCCTTCATTACTTTAAATGGGTCAGTAAAATTTTTAAAATCAAAATATCTTCTTAACTTTCCTGATGATATCTCATAATAAGGTATCTTTGCATCCCCTATAATTTCTTTTTCTATTCCGTCCTTACTTCCAATATACTTTATATCAAAACCTTTTTCTTTTAACCCTGGTACTAAGGCTAAATTAGGAGTAACATGTCCTGCCGTTCCTCCTCCAGTCATTATTATCTTATATTTACTCATATAACCACTCCTTTATAAAATAAACACTATTTCAATATATCATATAATCATTTTCAATTTAATGTTATTTTAAAATTTTGTATAAAAAAATTGCTGCCACTATTATGTCCAATTTCCTTTAGTTACATATAATATTTCTTTAAAAATTACACAAGCTATAGTTACAAAGATGAAAAGGAGGTGTAAATAATATGTCAAACAATAAGTTAGTACCAGAAGCAAAAAATGGATTAGCTAAATTCAAAAATGAAGTAGCTAATGAAATGGGAGTTCCTTTCTCTGACTATAATGGAGACCTAAGTTCAAAGCAATGCGGAAGCGTTGGTGGAGAAATGGTTAAAAGAATGGTTGAACAATATGAAAACTCTATAAAATAATCTAAAATAGATTATTAAATTTATAAAAAGAGTTACCTTATTAATGAATAAGGTAACTCTTTCATTTATATTCTTAGACTTATAGCTAATTTCTTATTTTATTCTTATATTTTTAATATTAAGTTGAATATTTCTATTTCCATTAAACTCATTTATACTTGGGTAATAAATAACATCAGCTTTTAAATTTAAATAACTAGTATTACATGCTTCTATAAATTTACTTTCACCAAACATTAATATTATATCATCCTTAAAGCTTTCAAATTTATCAAAGCTTATACCATCAATAAATAATCTATTTCCATTTAACTCAAAACTAAATCTAAGTTTTAAGAAGTTTTTTTCTTTTCCTAGTAACCACATTCTCTCTATTAAAAGATCCTTAACTGCAAACAAAGGACTAGGATTTCCTTTCCCAAAAGGTCTCAATTCTTCTATTGTACTTATTAATTCTTCATCTAAATAATTTAAACTTAATGGTAAATCTATCTTTATAACTGGTACTAAATCCTCATCAGTTAATATACAATTTTCATTTAACTGTCTTCTTAATAC
>JAEZAL010000328.1 GCA_023427705.1 Bacillota bacterium
ATACTGCTTTTACGCCAGGTAATGCTTTAGCTTTTGATATATCTATGCTCTTTATTAACGCATGTGCATATGGACTTGTTTTAACTTTGGCATATAGCATTCCTTGAAGTTTAATATCATGAACATATTTAGCCTCTCCAGTAACCTTTTCGATTCCATCTAATCTTGTTACTCCTTTGCCCACGTAATCATAATTCAAAGCTATTCCCCCCTTATCATATATTTAAAATATATTATTAATTACTTATTCTTCTATTGCCTCTTCAACAGATTTTATAATAGCTTCATAACCAGTGCACCTGCAAAGATTTCCTTGCATAGCCTCTTTTATTTCTTCTCTATTTGGCTTTGGATTATTATTTAATAAAGCTCTTGCAGACATTATCATTCCTGGAGTACAGAAGCCACATTGAAGGCCGTTATGCTTAATAAATGCTTCTTGAAGTTTTGAAAGATTACCATTTTTAGCTTCTCCTTCAATTGT
The DNA here is from genome assembly GCA_023427705.1 of Bacillota bacterium. Lineage (GTDB taxonomy): Bacteria > Bacillota > Clostridia > Clostridiales > Clostridiaceae > Clostridium. Next base: position 485 of record JAEZAL010000328.1, read on the forward strand.
TTGAACATATCCTCCATCAGCTTCTAAGGCCATTACTAAACATGAATTAACAGCTTTACCATTAAGAATAACTGTACAAGCTCCACATTCTCCTGCCCCACAGCCTTCCTTAGTTCCTGTCAATTCCAATTCTTCTCTTAATAACCAAAGTAATGTTTTATTTGGCTCAACCTCTACAATAACCTCTTCTCCATTTACATTTAGATGAATTTTCTCTTTCATTTTATCCCTCCGAACTTAACTCTTCTAAGATCTGATTTGATAAATATTTTGCCATATCAATTCTAAATTCTTTACTTGCTCTTTGATCACTTATTGGCTTTATTGAAGTCATAATTTTATCAACTATAACTGGAATATTATCTTTAAGATTATCCTTCTTTAGTAGAGCAAAGTCTTCAATTATAACTGGTGTTGGTCCTGCGGCAGTTATGGAAACGTTTAACCCGATATTATTTTTTAAGAACATAGAAACTCCTATTTGAGCTAAATCATGTCCTTTTATTCTTGACCTTCTTCTGTATTTCCCAACGCCTTCTATACTTGGGAAAATAATTTTGCTAACCATTTCATTTTCCTTTAATACTGTTCTTTTAACTCCTACAAAGAAATCTTTCAAAGGTACTATTCTTACACCAGTTTTAGATAAAATTTCTAATTTTCCTTCAAGAACAATTGAAGGTCCAAGCATATCTCCACCTGGTGAAGCATTGCATATATTACCTAAGAGTGTAGCTCTATTCCTAAGTAAACTATTAGCTAATGTTTTAGCAGCCTGAATTAATATCCCATACTTTGCATTAATAATCTCTGAATTAATTATTTCATTTAAAGAAACTGCTGCCCCTATTTCTAATCCTATATCTTCTGTATATTTTATTTCTTGTAACTCTTGTATATTCTTAATATCCATTAAATAATCACAGTTTATTAACCTATCCTTTAGTGCAATAATTAGATCTGTACCACCAGCTAATATTTTTAAGTTCTTGCCATAGCCATCTAAGAGTTCTAAAGCTTCTTTTATACTTTCTGGTTTCAAGTACTGAAGTTCTTGCAATTTAATCCCTCCATTACATTTAATTTTTAAAAGCTCCTATTATACTAACTTTTATTTATATTGTAGTACAATAGAAGCTTCGTCTTAATATATTCTATTCTATAGGTTTAAAAATGAAACCATAACAATCCTTACCAACAGTTTCTTTTATAACTCCAACTGTTGTATTTAATTTCATACCTATTTCAAGGTCTTCAGAGTCAATTTGTCCAGTAGCAGTTAATCCATTATCAAATTTAACTATTCCAAAAGCTAAATAAGGTTTCATATAACCTTCTGGAAGATTATACACTCTTGTATAAGTTAATAATGTTACTTCTCCTCCTAGTTCAACTTCTTCAAATTCTCTAGCACCACATTTTCTACATACATAATGCTTTGGATGATGAAGTTCACCACAAGTTGTACATTTATAAGCATACATCTTTTCACTCATCTTCTAATCCTCCACCTTTGTTAATATTGTTGAAACTACATTATTTCCAAAGCCGCCAAAGTTTACTGCAAGTCCTACTTTAGCTCCTTCAACTTGTCTTCCTGTTGCTTCGCCTCTCAATTGTTTTACTAATTCAACAACTTGAGATACCCCTGTTGCTCCTAATGGATGACCTTTAGCCTTTAATCCACCAGAAGTGTTTATTGGAATTTTACCTCCAACTTTTGTTTCTCCATTACGTGCTGCAATGTGTCCTTGTCCTCTTTCAAAAAATCCTACTTCTTCAGATTCAACTACTTCGAGAATTTGGAATGCATCATGTAATTCAGCCACATCTACATCCTCAGGTTTAACACCTGCCATTTCATAAGCTTTTTTTGCAGAAAGTCTTACTGCTAATAAATCAGTAGGAACTTTTCTTTCAGCTACTACGTGCGTATCTGTAGCTTGACCTATACCTGCTATCTTAACAGGTTTTTTATTAAATCTATCAGCTACATCCATAGCACATAAAAGTACAGCTGCTGCACCATCTGATACTGGGCATACATGATATAGTCTTAATGGTTCTGCAACATAAGGATTTATTACATCAGCATCTTCATCATCAGCTATAGCATATAAACTTGGAACAACATGAATATGTGCTACTGGATTATGAACTGCATGTTCATGATTTTTAACAGATACAATTGATAAATCCTTTTCTGTAATACCATACTTATCCATACATAATTTAGTAAACATTCCTGCAAATGAAGGAAGAGTTAGTCCATAATTGTATTCTGCTTCTGGGTGTAACATAGTTGCAACAAAATCTGTACCTTCCCATCCACTTATTACTCTCATCATTTCTCCACCAACAACTAAAACTGCATCACACATACCACTTGCAATTGCCATATAACCAAGTTTTATTGCAGATCCACCTGATGCTGGACCATTTTCTACTGTATCAGCCATTGCAGGTCTTAAATTTAAAGTATCAACTAAAGCAGATGCAACACCACTTACTCTATTTACCATTCCTGCGCCCATAGATGCAACAAAAACTTGATCTATTCCATGATTTTCTCCAGTTTTAACACCAGCATCATCTAAAGCTTCTACTGCAGCTTTACTAAGCATGTCTATAAATGTCCCTCCAGACCATTTACCAAACTTAGTGTGTCCGATGCCTACTATACCTACTTCGCGCATCTTCTGTACCCTGGTTTTTGAGAATAAGTTTCTGGAAGGATAGGATTTAATGAAGTTGCAAGTAATTCTTCTTTAACTGGACGTCTTCCTGTACATTTAGATTTTTTATGCTTTTCCCATAATTCCTTAGTTAAAACGTAAGTTGGAACTCCACCTAATTCATGCCATATTTCTGGTCTTGATTCCAATTCATACTCTATCATCCATCTCTTAAATCCATTTGGACTTTCTGCAACTATCCAAACTTCTTCTTGATTTAAATAATCAAAATGGTATTCCATTTTAGCTGCAAATAATTGAGCACCAATTCTTAAGCCTTGTTTTAAAGTAATTGTGTGATAAGACATTCCTGATTTTTCATCAATCATACGGCCATTAACTATACCAACTATTAGTCCATCTATAGTGCCTATTAAGCAATACTCATCCTTAACTCTATATTTATAGTAACCTAATAATTCAGAATAAAATCTTGAAGCAACTATATCATAAAAATCTTTTTCTACATCCATTAAAGGTTGTATAGCTTCTAATATTAGAGGCACTTCTTCTCTCTTTATTTGGCGTATAACCATTTTTTCTCCAGTAGCTAATGTTATATATTTAGCTGGATATTCTGGCATATTACTTTCAGCAGGTCTTAAGGTTTGTTCCATTTTATCAATTATCATAACTTAACATCCTCTCAAAATTATTTTTTTATTTTTATTTAGTATCAAATGCAACTATACGAGATATACAAGATTCTCCACCTTCAAATCTCCAAGGGAAGCATCCAATTATTAATCTTCTTCCAAGAACCTTATCTATATCTCCACCAAGATTTTCAGCATGAATTATATCAACTGGGAATAAATCATAGTGCATAAATTGGTAATCGTCTTCTGGGAAGAAATCATCTAAGCCTTTTCCATATTTAGATTTTAAGAATTTATCAGCTTTTCTAGCTTCTTTTGGACACCATTCACGAATCTTTGTATTCATTGGGTGATCTGCAGAACCACAGTCAACACCTATCCATTTAAATTCCATTTCTTTACACCATTCAGCAAATTCTCTTGTAGGACCTGGATGTCTTACCATAACTCTTTCTTCGTCAGCCTCTGGTTCATCCCATCCATATTTGTGATAGCCTGTATTTATTATAAGAATATCTCCTTTTCTAACATCTGCTCTATCCATAATGTCTTTTGATGTATAAATTCCATAATCTTCTGCTATATCAGAAAGGTCTACTACTACTCCTGGTCCAACTAATTCTTCTAGTGGAATACTTGCTATATCTCTTCCATGAGTACAGAAATGTAGAGAACCATCTAAGTGAGTTCCAACGTGGTTTGAATGAGTTAATACTTGTCCATTAGCTCCATTTGAAGATAATCTTTTGAAAAACTTAATTTCTAATGGCTCATAAGTTGGCCAAGGTGGTGTTAAATGGCTAAGTTTTTGAGTTAAATCATACATCTTTACATTGCTAAAAGCATCAATAATATTCATTTAAAATCCTCCATTCAATTTATATATATTTATTTATAAATGCATTTAATGCATCTTCAAAACATTTTGTAGGTGGGTGAACTATACCAGCTCCCACTTGTCCAACTCCTGCTCTATTGCAAGCTATACCTGTATTTATAACTGGTAATATAGCTGTTTCAATTACCTTTCTTATATCTATTCCAGTAGGTGCACCTCTAAAGTTTAAGTTAGGTAACTTATAAGCATTATTTTCTGCAAGAGTTATTTCATACATACTATTTGTATAATTTATAGCATCTTTAGGTGTTCCCCCAACAAATTGAACAATTGCTGGTGCTGTTGCCATTGAAAAACCACCTATTCCTGCTGTTTCTGTAATGGAACTATCTCCTATATCTGGATTTGCATCTTTTTCATCAAATCCAGGGAAGTAAAGTCCTTGAACTAATTCGCAAGGTGCTGTAAACCATTCCTTTGAAGTTCCACTTACTCTTATTCCAAAATCAGTACCATTTCTAGACATTGTATATACCACTGTACTATACTCAATATCTTCTAATGGATCTAAGCTACATTTACATGCAGGCATTGAAATATTTAAAAAGAAATGATCATTTTTATCTATAAAGGATAAAACATCTGATTTTATTTCATTTGAAAAACTTGTCTTAACTATATATGGTGCTAACTCCCTAAATATTAGTGATGTACCAGCTTTATTTCTGTTATGACCTTCATCACCCATTTGAACTATTTGTCCAATTATAGCTTTTAAATCTATAGGACCTCTAATTTCCATCGTTTCTTTGATAACAGGAGCTAATGTGCTTTCAATCCATTTAAGTCTATCTATAACTTCATCATTAAAGGCACCAAATCTTAATACTTTTCCTAATCCTTCATTAAATGTGCAATAAGCATAATTTCCAAAGGCTTTATTTTGAAGTTTCCATACTGGCATTGAATAAGTAACAACCCCAGCCATTGGACCTACTGTATTATGATGATGACATGGGTCAAAAATTATTTCCCCTGATGATGCTAAATTTCTTGCCTCTTCTTCATTAGAAGCTAAGCCCTCATATAAAAGTCCTCCGATTATTGCCCCTTTTAAAGGTTCACTCATTCTATCCCAAGTTATTGGTGGACCTGCATGTAATATAGTTTTCTTAGTCATTCCTGGAATATCATCCCCTGCTTTTCCTATACCTAAAATAACAGGTTCTGCGGATAACAATCTCTCTATAGCTTCTTTGTTAGCTGCTTCTATCTTTATTTTTATAGCTTCATCATCTAATTGATCTAGCTTTTTACTTGCTTCACTTGGTGGCCTCCAATTTACATGGATTGATTCTACATTTTGTTCTTTTAAATCCTTATGAAAAGCTTCTAATCCAAGATTTACAACTTTCAAATCATTTTCAAATAATTTATTTATTAAAGACATACTGCACCTCCTAACCCTTTATCGCTTTAAGAAGCTTTGCAGTAAGTCGTACTGCTTGTGCATTTGATGGCATTAAAATAACACCTGCAGCTTCCAGCTTTTCTTTTTGTTCTCTGTAGCTTTGTGGGTCTTTATCAGTTCCACAAATATATCCTATTACAGATAAATATTTATTTTCACTTTCAAATTTCTTTTTTGCTTCAATAATATATGGTAACATTTCAGCAGCAGGGTCCATATTAGATCCATATCCAATTACAAAATCCATAAGAATAACTGCTACTTCTTCATCTAAAGCTTCATTAGGTAATCTTTCAACCCTTCCAATTGGGTCAATCATTGGATGTGGTCTTCCAACAGTAAAATCATCATCACCTAAATCTATACAAGTATGCTCTTGGCTCTTATGAATATCCTTCAATTTAAACTCTGGTGATAAAGGTATGTTTGAATATATTGAAAAACCTTCCTTACCAAGTAATTTCATAGCCTCATCTGCTAATGTTCCACCAGTATATAATGCTCTTAAATACTTTTGTGATGGATGTAATTTGACTGTTTCCTTTGAAACTATTTCATTTATTTCTTCATCTGACATTTCAAAGCCTTCATAATCTTGTGGTTCAATACCTTTTGATAAATTATAGGCTTTATGTGCTGCATCCTCTAAGCTTATACATGCATATGCTCCATTTCTTTCTATTTGACTTCTATCTCCACCTATAAAGTTAACTACAACTGGTTTATTAGTAGTCTTAACCATTTCAAGAATCTTTTCAGCAACTTCCTTTGCAGGAGGTTTAGATATTAAAACTATTACATCAGTTGCATTATCATCTATTAGTGCTTTAAAGCCTTCAAGCATCATTATTCCGCCTACTTCACTCTTTAAATCCCTACCACCAGTACCTATAACTTGTGATAAGCCACCACCTAATTTGTCAATAAGCACAGTTACTTCTTGAGTTCCTGTTCCAGATGCCCCAACAATTCCTATATTTCCTCTTCTTACTACATTTGCAAAGCACAAAGGAATTCCATTAATTATTGCAGTACCACAGTCTGGGCCCATAACTTAAAGCCCTTTATCTCTTCCTAATTTCTTTAATTCAATTTCTTCTTCTACAGTTATATTATCGCTGAAAAGCATTACATTGAGTCCCTTATTTAAGGCCTTCTTTGCCTCATAAGCTGCATGCTTTCCTGGAAGTGATATTACTGCCATATTCGCATCATTCATATGGTTAATTGCTGCACTTAAAGTTTTAACTTCAATTTCAGTTTCTTCTTCTTTTTGTTTTGAATTTAATAATTCATTTACTCTATTAACAATTTTCTCTAGACCGTCATTATCTTCTGAATATGCTGAAATAAAGAAATCATTAGGCGTTAATGATTTTATTTCATCATTAGATAGATTTAAGTTTTCTGCTAATTCTTTGTTCAATTCTGTCGCCATTCCAACGATTACTTCTTTAACACAATCCATTTTCTTAACTTCTTTTGTAATAATCATTAGAGCTACTGAATCGTAGTACACGTTTTTTCTAATATCTACACATAGATTCATTTCCAATTCCTCCTATATCTAATATCAGTAAAAATGGCAAATCCTATATATATTCCAAATGCCATATCACTTCCCGATGTTTCTCCAAAGGAAATTACCCTTTTTAAATCATTTGTTATGCTTACATCATCATCCTCTGATAATAATGTAGTCATCAGCTGTTTAATCCCCCTACTTATTGCTCCTTTTGCTGAATTAATCAGCATTTCACTACTTACCTTTGTAGTTTTGCTTATTGATTTTGTAATTAATTTATTATTAAACTTATATATATTTTTAATATCTAAGTTGTAATAATCTCCTAAATAAATAATTGAAATCATTAATCCACTTATAAAGTCATCTATAGATGGTGTTAACCCAAAGCCAAATCCAATTATGTTACTTGCATAATCTTCAATATTATCAATATCATAGCTTATAATAGCTTTTAAAAATTCTACAAATTTGTCTTTTATAAATAGATAACTCTTGTCATTGCTTTTTAAGCTTAACCCATTACTTAATTTTTCTGAATCTATTATCCTTAATTTATAGACTAAGTCATTATTAATACTGTTTTTAATATCTGCTATCAATGGATAAAAGAAGTCTAACTTTCCATATTCAAACAATATATCTTTCATCTTAATTAAGTTTTTCAAAAGAATCTCTTCTTCAATAAAGTTATTTATCTTTTTAATATTTGGATCATATATTTTTACATTTTTCAAATCCACTTTAAAATTAAAATTACTACAAACAATAAATTCATCAGTAAATACAAATTTACTATTACTACTTATTTTTAGCTTTCTAAAATCAAAGCCCTCTGGATTATCTATAACTATACTCATAGGAGCTATTATCTTATCTTTTGTTAAAATTGTTATTAGTTTTTCTTTATACTCTATATTGCAAGCATTATTAAATATTGAGTGAGCTTTACCTATAATAGTGGTGTTGTTTTTAATATCTTCTAATAAATCCTTACTTATAAATAATGCTTCCAATAAACCTCATCCTTTTCCCTGTAATTTTCTTACAATTTATTATACTTATATAATTCTATTTTTATTAAATAAATCTTTTGTGTAATATTAATAAACCTAAAACTTTTCTTTTGTAAACATTTACCAAATAAAAAAAGTACTTATAGGCAAATTAATATTTGCCTATAAGTACTTTTAAGCTATATCTATAATATCTAGTATTTTTAAAGCTATTTCTAAGTTTAGTCTATTATCACCATCTTCTATATTTAACCCAGTAATTGCTTCAATTTTATTAATTCTATACACTATAGTGTTATAATGCATATACATCCTTTCAGAAATTTTCTTCA
>JAEZAL010000005.1 GCA_023427705.1 Bacillota bacterium
GTTATGAATAACACAAAAAAAGTTGGAAAGCAAACAGTTAAGTTAGTGAATCCTCCTAAGATTATAGCAACTTATTCTATAGTTGGGCCTAAAGAAGGCGAAGGGCCTTTAGGAAGTTATTTTGATGAAATATTAAATGATGATTTATTTGGAAAAGAAAGTTTTGAAAAGGCTGAAAGTGAAATGTTATATACTGCAATAACTTCAGCTATAAATCGTGCAAAAATAGAAGAGGAAGATGTAGACTATTTATTTGCGGGAGATTTACTTAATCAATTAACATCTTCATCATTTGCAGCTAGACAGCTTAATATTCCCTTTTTTGGATTATATGGAGCCTGTTCAACTATGTCAGAATCTTTAAGTGTAGCATCTATGATGTTAGATGGAGGATTTGGCGAATATGTAATAGCAGCTACTTCATCACATTTCAGTGCTGCTGAAAGGCAATTTAGATTTCCACTAGAGTATGGAGCACATAGAAGTCCTTTGGCACAGTGGACAGTTACAGGAGCAGGAGCAATGATTCTTGCTAAGGAAGGAGAATTTCCAGAAGTAACCCATATTACTACTGGTGTTGTAAAGGATTATGGAATTAAGGATCCTAACAATATGGGTGCAGCAATGGCTCCAGCAGCAGTTGATACAATATCTATGCATTTAAATGATACGGGAAGAGAACCTAATTATTATGATGCTATAGTAACAGGAGATTTAGGGAAAGTAGGAAAAGAAATAACAAGTAAATTATTATTAGAGTATGGTTATGATATTAGAAGTAATTATTTTGATTGTGGAGATATGATATTTGATGATAATATTCAAAAAACTGATTCTGGTGGCAGCGGTTGTGGGTGTTCAGCTGTAGTAGCTTGTGGATATTTTTATAAAAAAATGATGAGAAAAGAAATTAAAAATATACTTTTAGTATCTACTGGAGCACTTATGAGTACAACATCATCTCTTCAAGGAGAAAGTATTCCTGGTATTGCTCATGCAGTTGCCATTGAGTTTAAAAATTAGGGAGGAGAATATATATGACATATGTTAGTGCTTTTATAATAGGTGGAATTATTTGTGTTATAGGGCAAATACTTATGGATACAACTAAATTAACTCCTGCAAGAATATTAGTAATTTTTGTTACTGTAGGAACTATATTAGGGGCTTTTGGAATATATGATAAATTAATTGAAATAGGAGGGGCAGGTGCAAGTATACCATTGCCTGGATTCGGTAATTCTTTAGCCAAAGGAGCTATAAAAGCCGTAGAAGAAAAAGGCTTAATAGGAGCATTTACTGGTGGAATAACAGGTACTGCAGCTGGAATTACTGCAGCTATTTTCTTTGGATATATTATGGCACTAATATTTAATCCAAAAACGAAATGATAATGTGTATATAAAATAAAAAATACTTTTAAAAAATAACCTAACAAATTATACTATAATTGTTAGGTTATTCTTATTTTATTCGAAATTTTAGATGAGGAGGGGTTTGATGAAGAAATATTATAGTAAATCTTGGATTAAAGTAGTAGAGGAACTTAATAGTAATGTTAACAAGGGGCTTTATGAATATGATTGTAGTTTAAGAAGAAATATAGAAAATAATAAGATTACCTTACCATATTCTAAGGGAATATTTAAAATTTTATTAGAATTATTTAAGCAAAAATATTTAGTTATTTACTTGGCATTTATTTTATTTTTTTTATTAAATAAGTTTTATATTATGGGAATAATTACTTCTATTTTATTAATTATTAACTTATCAATAAAATTTTATAGTGAAATTAATAAGGAAAAAGAAATAGAAATATTACAAAATTTAAATACATCTCAAGTATTAGTTTTAAGAGAAGGAATTGAAAGGTTAGTTGAAGCTGAAGATTTAGTACGAGGAGATATAGTCTATTTTAGAAAAAACTCCATTATAGCTGCTGATATTAGAATTATAGATAGTGAAAATCTTAAGGTTGATGAAAGAGGAGTTACTGGAGATAATTTTATAAAAGAAAAGGATTCAATAAAAATAGATTATAGTGTATCTTCTATTGGGGAAGTTTCTAATATGTTATTTAGAGGCTCAGTTGTGAAAGATGGAACAGGAAAAGGGATTGTTGTTGAAGTAGGAGGAAAAACACAACTTGCTAATTTAATTAATGTTATAAGTAATAGTAAAAATAAAAAAGATATTCTTACAAGAAATATAGAAATTAATCTAATAAATATTTTTTTATGTTTATTATTAGTACAAGCTATACTTATTTTAGTATTTCCTGGGAAATTGATAAGTAAAACTGAACTTTTGGCACAAGGTTTATTTTCTACTATTTCAATAGCCTTTCCATTTATATTAATATATTATCAAAAATCATTTAAGAAAAAATTATTGCTTGAAGATAATATAGAACTAAATAATGTTTCAAGTTTATCTTTATTAGATAACGTGAAAATATTATTTATGGAGAAGATAGGAAATATAAGTAGAGATGAACTTTATGTAGATAAGTTATATACTAATGAAAAAATTTATTTGTCAAATAAGATAGATATAAGTGATATAAATATTAAGAGGCTTTTAGATATATCTATACTTTGTAATAATTCAAAATATAATAAGGATAATAAGTTTATTAAGGGAAATATATTTGAAGTAGCATATGCTAGATTTGGGGAAGAAAATTCCATTAATAAGGATAGATTAGAAGGTCTTAATAAAAGAAAATTTGAACTTATTAATTCTACTGATAGAAATATTATTACTACTGTAAATAAAAATAGAAAAGGATATAGAGCAAATTCAAGAGGAAATTTAGATAGTATCCTAAGTTCTTGTACACATATACTTATAAATGGTATAGAAAGAGAAATAACTCCTGAAGATATTATGAGAATTAAGCTTACAGATTTAAGTTTTTTAAAAGAGGGTTTACAAACAGAAGCTTTTGCATATAGAAGTTTTAATTATGAGCCTTCAAAATTTGAAAATATAGAAAGTAATTTAATATTTGTAGGAATTATAGCTTTAGAAAATCCACTGATAGATGACGTATCAGATGATATAAATACAATGATAGATTTAGGGGTTTTACCTATAATATTTACAGATGATAATAACATTTCAGCAGAGTTTTTTGGAAGGAAAATTGGTTTGATTTCTAATGAAAATCAAATAGCATCTGGTATGGAATTAGAATCACTAAATGATGAAGAGTTAATAAATAGAGTTTCTAGAGCTAGAATTTATTGTAAAGTTAATCCTGAATTAAGGAATAGAATAATATCTTTATATAATCAAGATGGGTATGGATTTATTGCGGAAGGTGAAAGTTTAGCTGATTTATCTATAATAAGTTTAGCTAATATTGGAATAGTAAAAGGTAAAGTTTCATTGCTTTTAAGAAGAATAGGAGATATTTTTACTGATAAAAGTAGTATAAAGACATTCTTTAAATTAAGAAATAGAGAAGTTGAAATTAAAGAAGCAAGTAATGTAGGAATAAGTATTTATGCTATTATTACTTTTACAGAAATAGTATTCTTAAATTTTCAATATTACCTTAGTAGTGGAAATTTAACTAAAGAATATTATCTTATTTTATTAAATTTATTTTTATTGTTACCTATAATTTTAATAAATACGTTATGTGGGAATAAATCATATGGTGGTAAAAAGTCTATATTAAGAGGCGTGTTGTTTACAGTAATTCCTGTATTAGCTATTTACTTTATAAAAGATTACTTTGATATAATAGGGTTTTTACTTATAGGTGGAATGGCTATATTAGATACAATAATTAATTGTAATGTTTTTAGTAAAAATAATATTAAGTTTATTAAGCTATTAATAATAGGTATTTTAATATATATTTTATCATTAATTGGATTAATTATATTTTTAGGCTTTAAGTTTGATTTAATAATGATAATTATAGTAGGATGGTTATTATTTATTTTTACATTAGCAGATTTAATTATAAAAAAGTGGTAAGACTCTAAAATGAGGTGTTGCCATTGAAATATAAAAGTACATATAATATATTACTTTATATATTTATAGTTTTTATACTATCAAGTTGTATATATTTACTATTTTATAAAAATAAATGGCTAGCAATTGTTTTTGTTAGCTGTTTTTTTATATCTATTATACTAATAAAAAAATTAGATTTGGCTATTATACTATGCTTTTTCTTGATAATTCCTATAATTAATAATATTTTTTACTATAATTTGAGCCTTAATAACAATGAGCAAATAAGAATAATATCTCTAAATAATTATGGTGGAATAGGTGAAATTAAGGGAAGAAAAGTTTATGTATCAGGTAATTTAGATGATATTAAATTAGGTGATAAAATAGTAGCAAAAATAGATTTTAATAAGGATACTAATATTGAAAAAGGAATATTGGGAGAAGTAAAAATAGATGAATATAATAAATTAAGTTTAGATTTAAAGGGGAAAATTTATAGAATTAGAGAAAATATATTTAATGAGTTAAGAGAATAATTAGGGAGTAGGAGAGCTGCTTTAATTACATCTATATCTTTTGGATATACTGAATTTTTAGATAGAGAAGATGAAAGTACTATGAAAAATCTAGGTGTATTGCATGCAATATCTGTTTCAGGACTACATATGGTTTTAGTATATTCTATATTGAAAAAAATATTAGGAGATAAATTAGCTCCTATTGTATCTATAATATATGTAATTTTTACTGGAGCTGCTATATCAACTGTAAGAGCTTATATTATGCTTTTATGCTTAAGCTTAGCAATACCATTTAGAAGGAACTATAACCCATTGGCTGGACTATCCTTAGCAGGAATTATTTTAATTATTTATAAACCATATAGTGTTTTTGAAGTTGGATTTCAGCTAAGCTTTTTATCAACTCTTGGAATAATTTTATATAATAAGAAAATTAATAAATATCTCTTTAAATTACCAAAGTTATTAAGAG
>JAEZAL010000025.1 GCA_023427705.1 Bacillota bacterium
GGTTTGTTTCCTATTGGTGGATATGTTAAAATGTTGGGGGAAGAGGAAGATGTTAATGATGAAAGAAGTTTTTCATGTAAATCTCCAATTAGAAGAATTAGTGTAATTATAGAAGGAGCTTTTATGAATTTTTTATTAGCTATAATTATTTTTACAGTAATTTTAAATAAGTTTGGTTATAGTTTGCCAAAGATAGATAGTTTAGTAGAAAATATGCCTGCTATAGAAGCTGGTTTACAAGAAGGCGATGAATTCTTAAAGGTTAATGGTAGTAAAGTATTTTCAGCAGATGACTTAAGTATTGGAATTAACATGGCAAAAGATCAACCAATAAATTTCTTAATTGAAAGAAATGGGGAGAAAAAAGAAGTTATCGTTACTCCTAAGTTAGTGGAGGAAGATAACGTAAAGAGATATATGATTGGTTTTGCCTTTGAGAGGGTACAAAATCCAGGGATAGTTCAAAGTTTTAAACAAAGCTTTAAAGAAACTTTAGCAGCAGTTAATCAAACTTACAAAAGTCTTAAGATGATGGTAACTGGTAAAGTTAATTTTAAAACTGATGTTGGTGGACCTGTTTCTATTATTAGAATGTCAAGCGAAGCCGCAAAAAATGGTATATGGAATCTTATGAACTTTATAGCATTTATAAGTATAAATTTAGCTGTATTTAATATGTTACCATTCCCAGCATTAGATGGAGGATGGACAGTATTATTAATTATAGAGCTTATTACTAGAAGAAAAGTTCCTGAAAAGATTGTAGGGGCAATAAATTATGTTGGAATAATGCTTTTATTTGGACTTATGATTGTAGTAACTATAAAGGATATATTATTCCCTATACAACTATAGGAGATGAAATAAAATGGAAAGAAAGAAAACGAGAAAAGTTAAGGTTGGAACATGCTATGTAGGTGGAGATGCACCTGTATCAATTCAATCTATGACAAATACAGATACAAGAGATGTGGAAGCTACATTAGCTCAAATAAATACATTGTATGAAGCTGGATGTGAAATAATAAGATGTGCAGTTCCGGATAAAAAAGCAGCAGAAGCTTTAAAAGGAATTTGCGAAAAATCACCAATTCCGGTAGTTGCAGATATACATTTTGATTATAAGCTTGCTTTAGCAGCTATTGAAAATGGAGTTTCAGCATTAAGAATTAATCCAGGTAATATTGGTAACGTAGAAAAAGTGAAAATTGTTGTTGAAGCTGCTAAAGCTAAAAATATTCCAATTAGAATTGGAGTAAACTCTGGTTCTCTAGAAAAAGAAATATTAGAGCGAGATGGAAAGCCAACAGCTAAAGGTTTAGTTGAATCAGCTTTAAAACATGTTAGGATATTAGAAGAATTAGATTTTTATGATATAGTTGTATCAATTAAATCCTCAGATGTAGTTATGATGATTGATGCTTACAGGTTAATGAGTGAAAGTTGTGATTATCCATTACACTTAGGGGTAACAGAGTCAGGAACTCCTTTTAGAGGAACTATTAAATCAAGTATTGGTCTTGGAACACTTTTAGCAGAAGGTATTGGAGATACTGTAAGAGTTTCCTTAACTAGTGATCCGATTGAAGAAATAAAGGTTGCTAAAGAAATATTAAAAGCACTAAAACTTAGAAAAAGTGGATTACAATTTATATCTTGTCCAACTTGTGGCAGAACTCAAATAAATTTAATAAAAATAGCACAAGAAGTGGAAAAGAGATTAGAAAGTATTAATAAAAACATAAAGGTTGCAGTTATGGGCTGTGCAGTTAATGGACCAGGAGAAGCTAGAGAAGCTGATATTGGAATAGCTGGTGGAAATGGTGAAGGATTAATATTTAAAAAAGGATTAATAGTTAGAAAAGTAAAAGAAGAAAATTTAATTGAAGAGTTAATGAAAGAAATAGAAAATATGTAGTGGAACGAATTGACAATGAATAATGAATAATTAAGGTGATATAATACTTAATAGTCATTTTACATTGTCAATTTCTTATTATAGTTATTTAGAAGGGGGTCCTTCATTGAGTGAAAATGCTTTGAAACTTATAAAAAAGGAAATTAATAAAGAAGATTCTTTAGAAGATAAAGATATTAATATTATAAAATTTCAATTTTTTAAGAAGAGTAATATCCTTAAAGTTGTACTTAGAGGCAAAGATGGATTAAATAATGAA
Source organism: Bacillota bacterium (assembly GCA_023427705.1). Lineage (GTDB taxonomy): Bacteria > Bacillota > Clostridia > Clostridiales > Clostridiaceae > Clostridium. The sequence continues at coordinate 2,178 of JAEZAL010000025.1, forward strand.
GAAGAAGATAAAGTAAAAAAAGCAATTAAAAAGGCTTTAAACATTGATGTTAATATAGAAGTGCTCTTTTATAGAGATATATCCACATTAAGTATAGAAGAAGTAGTTGAGAAACATTGGATTGAGGTTATAGGAAATATTTTAAAAACAGTGCCATTGTCAAAAGCAGTATTAACTAAAGGCTTAAAAAAAATAGATGGCAATTCAATTACAATATCTAGTGGATATGAAAAAATAAATGAACATTTGAATACTAAAGGTATCCCAAAACAAATTGCTCTTAATATAGAAAGTGTTTTTGGGCTTAAAACAAAAGTAAAATTAGAATATGATAGTAATTTAGAATTAAAAGATACTTATGAAGAAAAAATAGAGAAAGAAAGAGAAGTCTTAAAAGAAATTTTTAGTGGAAGATCAATTTCAAAAGAAATTACTAATTCTAATGAAAAAGCTGAAGATAATAAAGGGCAAAAACCTAAAAGAAGCTATGAAAAACGTGAGTTTAAGAGAGAGCCTAAAAGTGAAAATAGCATTTTAGGAAGATCTATAAGTCAAGAAGCTATATCAATTAAAGAGATTGATGAAACATCAGGTGTAGTAGCTGTTATTGGAGAGGTATTTAAAACTGATATAGTTGAAACTAAAACAGGAAAGACAATTCTTACTTTCTTTATTACTGATTATACTAGTTCTATTACAGTAAAGTGCTTTTTAAAGCCACAGGAAACTGAAGAAGTATTAGATGCTGTAAAGAAAGGTCTATACTGTAAAGTAAGAGGAGAAGCGGTATATGATACTTATGCTAGAGAAGTAGTAATAATGGGTAGAGATATACTAAGAATGAGTAAAATTGAGAGAATGGATGGAGCAGAAGAAAAGAGAGTGGAACTTCATTGCCACACAACCATGAGTGCTATGGATGGTGTAGCTTCTGCCACTAAAATAATTGAAAGAGCTTCAAAATGGGGACATAAAGCAATTGCTATAACAGATCATGGTGTAGTTCAAGCCTTTCCAGATGCTCAAATTGCTGCAAAGAAAAACAAAATTAAAGTACTATATGGGGTAGAGGGATACTTAGTTAATGATGGTGTGCCTATAGCAATTAACGATAAAAATGAAAGTTTTGATGATACATTTATAATATTTGATATAGAAACTACAGGTTTTTCACCACATAATGATAAGATAATAGAAATTGGAGCTGTAAAAATTAGAAATAAGGAAATAGTAGATACTTTTAGTGAATTTGTTTATCCAAAGTGTAAAATTCCTTATAAAATTACAGAACTAACTAGCATAACTGATGATATGGTAAGGGATGCTGATCCAATTGAAGTTGTATTACCTAAATTTATGGAATTTATTGATGGATGTGCAGTAGTTGCTCATAATGCAGCTTTTGATACAGGATTTATAAAAAAGAATTGTAAAGATTTAGGCTTAGAATTTACTTCTACAATTGTAGATACAGTACCACTTGCAAGGTTTTTATATCCAGATTTAAAAAGAGTTAAATTAAATTTAGTTGCTAAACACTTAGGAATATCTCTTGAAAACCATCATAGAGCTGTTGATGACGCTAAAGCTACAGCAGAGATATTTTTAGTTTCCATTAAAAAAATGGTTGAAGAATTAAATATAAATAGTATAAGAGAATTAAATAGAGAATTCCTTCAAAAAATGGATATTAAAAAAGAAAAAACATTCCATATAATTATTTTTGCAAAAACACAAGAAGGTATGAAAAATTTATATAAATTAGTTTCTGAAGCTCACTTAGATAACTTTCAAAAACATCCTAGAACAAGAAAAAGTAGGCTAATGGAAATGAGAGAAGGTCTAGTTATAGGTTCTGCTTGTGAAGGTGGAGAAGTTTATAGAGCTGTACTAGATGGAAAGTCTGATGAAGAAATAAAAGAAATTATGAGTTTTTACGATTATTTGGAGATTCAGCCTATTGCAAATAATAGCTATTTAATAGAAAAAGGAAATGTTAAAGATGAAAATGAACTTAGAGCTTTAAATAAAAAGATATATAAGTTTGGTAAAGAACTTAATAAATTAGTAGTAGCAACAGGAGATGTTCATTTCTTAGATCCACAAGATGAGATTTTTAGAAGGATAATAATGGCTGGGCAAGGTTTTTCAGATTCGGATAATCAACCACCTCTTTATTTTAAAACTACAGAAGAAATGCTTAAAGAATTTTCTTATTTAGGCCAAGATGTAGCAAAAGAGGTTGTTATAACTAATCCTAGTATTATTGCAGATTCAATAGATGTATTAAAACCAATTCCTGATGAAACATATCCACCTAAAATAGAAGGTGCTGATGATGAAATTAGGGAAATGACTATGAAGAAAGTTCACTCAATATATGGTGATCCATTACCAGAAATAGTTCAAAAAAGACTAGATAAAGAGTTAAATTCCATAATTAATAATGGTTATGCTGTACTTTATTTAATTGCACAAAAGTTAGTTGCTAAATCATTAGCAGATGGATACTTAGTTGGATCAAGAGGATCTGTTGGATCATCATTTGTTGCAACCATGTCAAATATAACTGAAGTTAATGGACTTCCACCACATTATGTTTGTCCTAATTGTAAAAATTCTGAGTTTTTCTTAGATGGCTCAGTTAGTTCTGGAGCAGATTTGGAGGATAAGAATTGTCCAAAATGTGGAACTGAATATATTAAAGAAGGCCATGATATTCCTTTTGAAACTTTCTTAGGCTTTGAAGGAGATAAAGAACCAGATATAGACCTAAATTTCTCTGGAGATAACCAAGGTGAAATACACAAATATACAGAAGTTTTATTCGGTAAGGGCTATGTATTTAAAGCTGGTACTATAGGTACTATAGCTGAAAAAACGGCTTATGGATATGTTAGAAAATATTTAGATGAAAGAGGATTAAGAGCTTCAAGTGCTGAAATAGAAAGATTGACCATAGGTTGTACAGGTATAAAAAGAACTACAGGTCAGCATCCAGGGGGAATCATGGTAGTTCCTAGTGATAATGAGATTTTTAATTTTACGCCAATACAAAGGCCAGCAGATGATTCTACTTCAGATGTTACTACTACACATTTTGATTACCATTCAATTTCTGGTAGACTATTAAAACTTGATATACTAGGACATGACGATCCTACCATGATTAGGATGCTTCAAGACTTAACTGGAGTAGATCCCAAAACTATACCTTTAAATGACCCAAAAGTTATTTCTTTATTCACATCTCCAGAAGCTTTAGGGGTGACTAAAGAAGAACTTGGATGTGAAGTTGGTAGTTATGGGTTACCTGAATTTGGAACTAAGTTTGTTAGAGGAATGCTTGTAGATACACAACCTAAAAGTTTTGCGGATTTAGTTAGAATATCAGGACTTTCTCATGGTACAGATGTATGGCTTAATAATGCCCAATATTTTATAAAAGAAGGATATACTACATTAAAAGATTGTATTTCTACAAGAGACGATATTATGGTTTATTTAATGTATGCAGGAGTACCACCTAAGATGGCCTTTACAATTATGGAAACTATAAGAAAAGGTAAAGGGCTAACAGAAGATTTTGAAAAAACCATGAAAGAAAACAATGTTCCTGATTGGTATATTGAGTCCTGTAAAAGAATAAAATATATGTTCCCTAAAGGCCATGCAGTTGCCTATGTAATGATGGCGGTAAGAATAGCTTATTTCAAAGTTTATTATCCAGAAGCTTATTATGCAACATATTTTACTGTAAGAGCTGATGATTTTGATGCAGATTTAATATGTAAGGGTGCTAGTGCCATAAAAGCAAAATTAGATGAACTTTATGAACTAGGTAATAAGGTTACTGCAAAGGATAAAGGCTTAATTACTGTTTTAGAGCTTTCCTATGAGCTTTATGCAAGAGGTCTTAACTTCAAGAAAGTTGATATA
>JAEZAL010000060.1 GCA_023427705.1 Bacillota bacterium
CATCTGGATTTATATCCTTAATTACTTCTGTTGTAACAGGTGTTGAAACTCTAATGTCTACGCCTTTTCTTTCTGCCATTTCTCCCATAGATATAGCTGCTTCCTTCATTTCTTCTTTTCTTGGAGCTGCTCCTGCTAAAACAAATTGTCCACCTAAAGAATTAGAAGCTTCACATAATATTGGATTATGACCTCTATCTTTTAATTCCATAGCAGCTTGAAGTCCTGCAACTCCTCCACCTACTACTAATACTTTCTTAGGATTATTAGTTTTTTCTAAAGTAAATTCTGCTTCTCTTCCTAATGCAGGATTTCTTAAGCAAGTTATGAAAGGTACATCTGGTGATGAAAATCCATCATAACATCCTTGATTACATCCAACACAACGAACTATATCTTTAACATTTCCATTCATTGATTTATTACAAAACTCTGGATCTGCTAATTGAGCTCTACCGATAACTACCATATCAGCTTTTCCACTCTTTATTATTTCATCTGCTTGCCCTGGATCATTTATTCTTCCAACAGCAACAGTTAACATTCCTGTTTCTTTTCTAATTCTTGCAGCATTTTCTACATTAAATCCCCTTGGTAAATCTACTGGAGGTACTTCATATTTTATAGCCGCACTTGAGAAGTTTCCACGAGATACATCTAATGCATCTACACCAGCTTCTTTAGCCCATTTACAAAATTGAATAACATCTTCAATAGTAAGTCCATCTTCTAAATAATCATCGTGTGCATCTATTCTCATAAATAAAGGCATGTCCTCTGGAATATTTGCTCTAATTGATCTTATACATTCTAATAAAAATCTAGCTCTATTTTCTAAACTTCCACCGTATTCGTCTGTTCTTTTATTAAAAGCCTTACTTAAAAATGAATGTGGTGTATAATTATGACCTGCATGGAATTCTAAAGTATCAAACCCTGCTTTAACTGCACGTTTTGCAGCGTCACCAAAAGCTTTAACAGCTTCATCAATAATTTCTTTACTAGCACCTGGAACTATATAATTATCAGTAACTTTAAATTCACTTGGAACTACTACCATTGAAGTAGGATCTCCAAATAAAACTGCTGAACCACCTAACCATAATTGAACTCCTGCCTTTGCTCCCCCAGCATGAATTGCATCAGCCAATTTTTTTAATCCTGGAATGTACTTATCATCTGAAATTGATAAGAAAGTTTTAGGTGCTGCTTTGTCATAAACTGAACAAACCTCAGTAAGATTTAAACCGTTTCCACCATATGATCTTGCAGCATGATAATTAATAATCTGATCAGTTACACTCTTGCCACTCCCTGCCATCTTAGTACCCATAGCTGGGAATATAACACGATTTCTCATTTCCATTCCCCTAATTTTAATTGGACTAAAAACATTCTCAAAAGCCATTTTAATACCTCCAAATATTTAAAATTTATATTTATCCCGTATGATAATTATATTTCTTTGTTAAAAATAAATCAATATGTTTCAAACAAATTGTTTTAATTTAATAAAAAATAAAAAAATGCCCTATTTTTTTAAACAATAGAGCATTTTTAATATCTAATTTTTTCCTTTTAATAATCTTATTAGATTTTTTATATAAATTATTCTTTTTTCTGAAGTAGATATTAGTTCTTTATCATAATCACCATCTTCATTTGTAGCTGGATAAGTAATTGATGCAATAAATATTGTTTTCTTATATGAAAATTCTTCATCATTACAATTTAATACTTTTCTTAAAACACTATATAAATTTTCATTTTCTTCTTTAGATTTTTTAATTATTTTTATATCCATTTCACTTTTTTCTTTAGTAGAAGAAGCTTCTTTATTCATTACTAATACACCTGGATACCTTAAACAATATTCTATTATCTCATTAGAGCACTTAACTAACTTTTCTTCATCACTAAGACTTTCATCATAAAGTGCTGCATAGGCTTGAGTTATGTTTTCTAAGTAAAACTCTTTAATATAATTCATCATATTATCTTTACTACCAAAGTAATAGTTTATTGCACTAACATTTACTTCTGCTTCTCTAACTATAGATCTAATAGGGACATTAGTAGTTCCATTTTTACCAAAAAGGTATAAGGCTCTATCTAAAATTTTTTCCTCTATCCCTTTTAATTCTCTCATTATTTCACCTCTAAAATTCTAATTGTAAATATTATATCAACTAGTATAATATTTAAATTTAAAAATCATAATCATCTGGATCTAAACCACAATCTTCAAGAATTTCATTTCTTTCCTCTTCATCCATAAATGATAATTCATCGTAATCTAATCCTTCCGCTTCAAGTTCTGATTCTATATCTTCATTTTCATAATTCGATAATTCTATATCTAATTTTTTAGCTTTATTTTTCTTTTCCTCTTCAAGCATACCCATAAATGTTGCAAATGCAGCTGATTTTTCAAAGTCATCCAATTTACCATCATGATTAAAGTCAAACATCTTTTCAAAAATACCCTTAAACATTATACAACCTCCAATCAATTATTTAACTTTATAATATGTTTTATATAAAAATATTATAATCTGTTACTTAATTTCAATAATGAATATAGCTCTATTTTTTACTTAAAGCGTTAATTTATTATAATTTAATTGTACTACAATAATAATAACTGGTAAATCTTATATTATAATCGAGTATCTAGCACAATAAATTAATGCTATTCATTTTAATCTTATATTGTTATAGTATTTACATAATAGTATATAATTGGGAGGCTACAATGAAATACGAAGTTTTATTATTTGATGCAGATGACACCTTATTTGATTTTAAAAAAGCAGAAAAATATGCTTTTGAAAATAGTATTCAAGAATTTAATATAGATTATAATGAAAATTATCATTATAAAATTTATGAAGAAATAAACAAGAACATTTGGTTAGAATTTGAAAAAGGGTTAATTACTCAAGAAAAGTTAAAGACTGAAAGATTCAAAAGATTATCAAAAGAAATAAATACTCCTTTTGATGAAACAGATTTTTCTAAGGCATATATTTATCATTTATCTAATGCTTCGTTTCTATATAATGATAGTGTTGAACTGATTAAAAACTTAAGTAAGCATTATAAATTAGCCATAATTACAAATGGCCTTACAGATGTTCAATCTAAAAGAATAAGAAAATCTATTATAGCTAAATACTTTGAAACTATAGTTATTTCTGAAGAAGTAAATGTGTCCAAGCCTAAACCAGAAATATTTAAAATTGCTTTAAATAAATTAAATTATAAAGATAAAAGTAAGGTATTAATGATTGGTGATAGCTTAACTTCTGATATCCAAGGTGGTATTAATTTTGGTGTTGATACATGTTGGATAAACTTCGAAAATCATAAAAATCCAACTTCATTTAAACC
>JAEZAL010000132.1 GCA_023427705.1 Bacillota bacterium
CCACATGGCTTGTATGAGGGAACATATCTACTGGCTGAACGATTTCTGTTCTATATCCTTTTCCCTCTAATATCTTCAAATCCCTAGATAATGTACTAGGATCACAAGAAACATAGACAACTTTCTCAGGTTTAGCTTCACCTATAGCTTCTAATAATTTTATATCGCAACCTTTTCTTGGAGGATCAACTACTATTACTTCTGGTATTATACCTTTTTTAATTAATTCAGGTATAATTTCTTCTGATTTACCTACAAAGAATTCTGCGTTATCTATATTATTAATTCTTGCATTTTCTCTTGCATTAATAATTGCTGGTTCTATAATTTCAACTCCATACACTTTTTTTGCTTTTTGTGAAAGGAAAAGTGTTATTGTTCCTGTTCCACAGTATGCATCAAAAACAGTTTCATCTCCTGTTAACCTAGCATACTCTAAAGCTTTTGAATATAGTTTTTCTGTTTGTACAGGATTTACTTGGAAGAAGGAAAGTGGTGATATATTAAACTTAAAATTATCTATGTAATCTATTATTGTATCGTCTCCCCATAATGTTATGCATTTTTGCCCTAAAATAACATTAGTATTTTCTTCATTTACATTTAATATAATACTCTTTATTCCTTCTATATTATCTTTAATTAAATCTATAAACTTATCTATATGTTTCACATTTTCTCTTGTTGATACTAGAACTACCATAACCTCATTAGTAGTAAAACCCTTACGTATCATTATATGTCTTATTAATCCATTTTTATTAAAAGTTCCATCAATGCTAGCAGCTGATATATCATATTTAATCATCCATTCTCTTGTAAGTTCAGCAACTTTGTCAGCAATCTTATCTTGGATTAAACAAGTATCTAAATTTATTATATTATGACTCCTAGGAGCATAGAATCCAATACTTAGTTCACCCTTTACAATTCCAACAGGCAATTGCACCTTATTTCTATATCTTTCTGGCTCCTCCATTCCTATTGGATATTGTACTAATGAACTATCTAATCCACCTATCTTTGATATGCAATCTTTCACTCTTTCAAATTTATAATCTAATTGCTTTTTATAACTCATATGTTGAACTGTACATCCACCACATCTTTTATAGACTTTACACTTTGGTTCTATTCTTTCTTCAGATGATTCAATAACTTCTAATAGTTTCCCATAAGCATAATTTTTCTTAACCTTAACTATTAATGCTTTTACTTTTTCTCCTAAAATTGCACCTTCTATAAATATAGGATAGCCATCAATCTTAGCTATACCTTCACCTTCATATCCTACACTTATTATATCTAATATATATTCCTTATTCTTTTCAACCAAATTATCCACCTCTTAAAATCTTGTAAATTTAGTGATTTCTAAAGTTTCATCTTATAATATCATAAAAAAAATAATAATTCATCATATTTTATCGAAAAAAAAAGGCATCATATGATGCCCAAATCCAGAATTAGTTGCCATTTAATTCCATAATAATATTATTACATTATTTAATTCATAATATACATTATAACTTAACTTTTATCAATATAATTGTTAACATTCTGTTAAATATCTATTTTTATATTATATTTATACTAATTCCATACTAAAATATAACTATTTTTATTCTTTAGAAGAAATATTTGATAATCATTTTCAATTATTCTCTGACTAGATAAAAATAATTATATTTATAATATAAAACTTATTATAATTTAAAAGAGCTGGTCACTAATTATTTAATGACACAGCTCTTTAAATGTTAACTTTTAATTATTCACTTTTAATCGTTAACTTGTATTTATTATTCTACTACGCTAATCTTTAATAAGTTTGTTGCACCAATTTTATGTACAGGTACACCTGCAGCAATTACAACTGTATCTCCTTTTGCAACAAATCCATTAGATTCAGCAACCTTCACTGATTCTTCCATCATTTGGTCAGTTGTTTCCATTTGTCCTGAAACAAGTGGGTATACACCAAAGTATAGTGCTAATTTCTTAGCTACTTTTTCATTTGGAGTAACAGCAACTATTGGACAATCAGGTCTACATTGAGATAATCTTCCTGCTGTAGCTCCACTTTGAGTTGATGATATTATAGCTGAAGCCTTTAATTCATAAGCAGCATTTGCAGCAGCTCTTGAAATAACTCCTGCTATAGCAGGTGTATGCTTCTTAGCCTTTGAAGTAGCTATTTCATAGCTTAATTGTCTTTCAGCTTCTACTGCTATCTTAGCCATAGTTTGAACAGCTTCTACTGGCCAATCTCCATTTGCTGATTCTCCTGATAACATGATCGCATCTGTTCCATCATATATAGCATTAGCTACATCTGATACTTCTGCTCTTGTTGGTCTTGGATTTCTTATCATAGAATCTAACATTTGAGTAGCAGTTATAACTGGCTTTCCAGCATTATTACACTTTTCTATTATCATCTTTTGAACTGCTGGAAGTTTTTCCATTGGTATTTCAACACCTAGATCTCCTCTAGCAACCATTATACCATCAGAAGCTTCTAATATAGCATCTATATTATCAACACCTTCTTGGTTTTCTATCTTTGAGAATATTTGAATGTGTTCTCC
>JAEZAL010000268.1 GCA_023427705.1 Bacillota bacterium
TAAATACTTTTATTGCATCTTTAGGAGTCTTGAAGTATTCTATTGAATCTTCTCCAGCCTTCACTTCTGTATAGTTATTTGCATAAAGGAATAAATCTACTTCATATCCTTTAACAATTTCTTTATATGGTGCAACTGGCATAACTAATCTAGCATTGATTTTATCCGGGTTCATAAATATACTTCTATCTATTTCTTTAAATGCATATCCTTGATCTAAATCATCTAATCTTACAAAAGCACCTATTTCAGTACCATAACCATAGATTTTTCCATCTACTTCTTTAAATGTTCCCATATCATCAAATATAATTGTCATATTACTAATATAGTCTTCACTTAATGCTCTAAATGCTTCTAAACTCTCTGACTTACCAGCACCACTATCACCCATAATTACTACATTAGCAGCTTTTCCATCTTTAAGCTCTATATTAACCATAGCTCCATGAATTGGTAAATATCCTCTTTTAATCATTACTAAGTTATGAAGTGTTAATGTCATCTTCTTCATATATCCAAAGTAATCTATTTCTTCTGAATGATTTACGTATCCTACCATAATATCATTTTCTTTATCATCATAGAAAACAGTTTTCTTTTTACCAGTATTGTCATTAGCACCAAATACATATACTAAATCTGGTTTCTTGCCTCTATACTCTTCTACTCTAGCCATTTCAAATAAGTTACATAGTGTTATTCCATGTTGCATATAATCCCTATGGAAATATATAAAGGCTATTAATTCACCAACCTTTGCAGGATAACAGAACCAGTGTTCTTTATTTAAATATGCATTAAATATTGGATTAGTATCTACTTCTGTAAACATTCCACTTCTTGTGTTCTTCTTAGGATATGTTATAAATGGTGTTTCTAATAATATACTATCTATAAATTCAATATCCTCTAAAGCTTCATAGCCTTTTGGTAATGGCCATAGTACTTTATTAAGTATAATAGATGCATTACCTCCAACTGGAATTTGTCTAAATACATTTGGTCTATATCCCAATACATTTTTTTCAATCTTTCTATATAATTTTAATATTAAATTAGATAAAGAAGAGTTTGCTTGCGTAAAGGAAACTGCTGATAATCCATCTTTTAATTTATTACTGTGTATTATTGTATATCTCTCTAACCTTCTCCAGAATAAATATAAATCCTCAATTAAAGATATAAATTTATCTTTATCTGAAAATAAATCTTTATATTTAGGATTAGTTTCAACTATTTCTTCAACATTCATAACTGTTAAATATTTAAATATCTTAGTTAAATTATTTGTCATTACTCGTATATCTTCTGTCTTTAAATTATCTTTTAGATATCTCCAACTTAACGTTACTTTTTTCTTTGATTTTTTTAAATAACTTTCAATTACTTCATTAAATCCTTGACTTTCTACTAATGCTTCAAACGTGCTACAATACTTAGCTGTAAAATTAATAATTACTTTATCATTGCTTATTGAAAATTCTTTGCGCATGGATTTGCCCCCTCTTTTTTGAAATATACTTCTTTGTAAAATTTCATTTTATGCTTCTTTCCATATATTATAGCATATATTATGCAAGTTTTAAAATATCTTTTTTCATTTTTTATAAAATTTATTACTTTTTTAATATTCCACAATAAAGTAAACGTAATCATAAATAAATTAGGAGCTGTTTTTTAAACAGCTCCTAATTTATTTATTCTAATTAAGATTTTTTGCTACTACTTCTCTAACTTTTTCCATTAATTGTTTTTCTTCTTCTCTAGTTAAATTATCTGTATATATAGGTTCTGCAAAAGTTACTGTAATATCTATTGGCTTAAATTTACCGTCAATTTCATAGGCTTTATATGCTCCATCAATTGATACTGGTACAACTGGCGCTTTTGCCATAGTAGCAAGTTTAAGGCTACCCTTTTTAAATTCTTTAAGCTTTCCATCTTTACTTCTAGTACCTTCTGGAAATATTGCCATACTATATCCATTCTTAATATTCTCTGCCCCTTGACGAATAACCTTAATTGCTTCTCTAGCATTTTCTCTATCTAATGGAACACAATTATAATTTTTCATCCAATAACCTAATACTGGTGCTTTAACCATTTCCTTTTTAGCTACAAACCCCATACATTTTCCAACTGAATCAATTAATAAAGGTATATCTAATATACTAGTATGATTTCCTATATAACAACATGGTACATCAGGTATATTTTCCTTACCAATAATAGTTACATTCATATTTAAGGTATTATGTATTGTATATCTTGCCCAGTCTTCTCCTACTTTACCACTATAATCAATAGCAGCCTTTTCCCCTTTATTTTTTTCTATATACCAACGTTTAACAGCTTTACACTGCATAAATAACATATAAAAGCCATAACTTATAACTTTATAAAACTTCATATGATACACTCCCTACATTATATTTTGTCTTACTATATTATAAATGGTAATTTTTCTTTCTTCAATTATATTTTTATTATCTTATGTCTATAATTAATGTATACAATATTGTTATTCTTATTAAGGAGATTAAATGATTAGAAGATATAAATTAATAAGAAAATTACAAAATATATTTATATTGGCATTAGCAATACTTAGCTTTTTCTTATTAAGCCAATTATTAAAAAATAAAACTTACTCAATTAATCCTAATGAAATGAAAGTCCACTTTATTGATGTTGGGCAAGGAGATGCTATTTTAGTACAAGTTAATGATATAAATTTGCTTATAGATTCAGGCTCAAAAACCGAAAAAAAGAAGTTAGTTGATTATTTAGATTCACTTTATATACCAGAATTCGATTATATAATTGCAACACATCCCCATGAAGATCATATAGGAAATATGAGTTATATTATTAATAATTATAAAATAATTAATTTTTATTCTCCTAAGGTTCAAAACAATACATCTGCCTTTGAAAGTATGGCTGAATCATTAGCTAGAAAAAATATTAAAATTAAGATATTAAAAACTAATACTACTAGTATAAATCTTGGAGAAAATACCTTGGTTGAAGTTTTATCCCCCAATCTAAATAGCTATGATAATTTAAATAATTATTCACCTGTTATTAAGATTTCCTATGGTAATACTTCTTTTTTATTTACAGGTGATGCAGAGGAATCTATAGAAAAGGAGTTGATATCTAAATCCTTTAATTTAAAAAGTGATTTACTAAAAATAGGTCACCACGGCTCTTCAACTTCAACTAGTAAAATATTTTTAGAAAAAGTAAATCCTAAATTCACAGTAATTTCAGTAGGAAAAGATAATACTTATGGTCATCCAACCAAAGAAACACTGGAAAAAATTAAAAATACAAAAGTTTTTAGAACAGATTTAGATAGCTCCATTGTAATTATTTCTGATGGAGAATCCTTAAAATCTTCTTTAAAATGATAGATGCTCCTAAAAATTTAGGAGCATCTATCATTTAAGAATTATATTCTTAAATTAATATATATATCTATTCTCCTACCGTATTTTCTTGGCTAATTAAAACTTTTTCTGTATTATCATTTTGTTCATTTATAATTTCACCATTTACAGTACCTAAGAACTCTTCTTTTAATTTACTTTTCTCTTTGTTAGTATCATTTTTTTCTATTTTTTCATCTTCTTTTTTAACATAAGATTTCCAAAGCATATATATATTATATAGATTAGTTACATCTTGTTCATTATATAATAAAATTGTTTCAATTTTTTCTTTTGGCATCCTTAATATATAGTCTTTATCCTTTAATACCTTATTAAAGGTTTTAGCAAGGTTTGAGCCACTTATTACTTCACCTTCTCTATGGATATTAAAATCTTTCTCTAAATTTTTAAGTCCTATAGAATGCTTCATTTCTTTTTCATACTCTCTTTGAATATCTATATCTTCAAATTCTTTAGAAAAATTAAGGTCTATTCCATATTTTTTAAATAAATAATTAATTACTGTATAATCATTATTCCCAGAAAAGGTGACAATTGCTTTTTTCCCTTTATTTTTCATCTTTAAAAAATATTTTTTTGCTAATTCTAATATTTGTACAGATTCATATTTATTTTCAATCATATACTGTGTTACAAATAATTTCCCATTTTCAAATATACAGGCCCCAAATACTCCTATACATTTTGGCTTTTTATAAACATAATGCTCTAAGTCAAAAAAAATAAGTTCTTCTGGTTGCCTATTTATATCAGCCGTTTTAAGCATAAATTCTCTATTTACAGAGTCCACCTCTATTATATTCTCTCTAATAATCACATTACCACTCTTTCTTCCTTATCATTATCACCTTTAAATCCCTTAATTTATCTTATAACATTATACCACCTTTTATATGAATATAGAATAAATTTCTATTCCTATTTAGTCATATAAAAGTATATTATACTATTAAACCACCTTATATTATATAATATTATGTAATCTTTATTATGTTCATAAAAAATATTAAAGTAAATTTATTTATATATCTTTGACTATTGTTTAGCATTTTGATATTATTACATTGTGATAATGATTTTCAATACTAATATTTTATATATTTTTATTAATTACTTATTATCTATTATTCCATATTTTTTAAACTTTTCTATCATACCTTAAATGCAATATTATAACAAAGAAGGTGTTCTCATGGAAATATTAATAACTGCAATAATCGTTTCTTTAGCTGCATATATCCTTTTTAAAACTTTTAGTAAATCTTCCAAAGGTAGCTGCAGCTGTGGAAGTTGTTCAGATAATTGCCCAATGTCTAAAAATAAATCAAATATACTAAAGCTAAAAAAATAAAATTTAGAGTTGGCTTAAAACAACTCTAAATTTCATTTTAACTTCTATAATAAGTCTAATCTATATTTAACAAGCTAATAATATAAATCTCTATATTACATTTTATCTACTACTTCTATTCCAATTAAAGCTAAAGAATTCTTAATTACTTGACATGTAGCCTTAACTAAGTTAATTCTTGCTTCTTTTAAACTATCATCTTCTAAATTTAAAACTGAATGTGCATTATAGAACTTATTAAATAATTTAGCAACTTCTATTGCATATCTTGTAATTATAGAAGGCTCTAACTTTTCTGTTGCTAAATGAATTTGCTTTCCAAATCCTTCTAAAGCTTTTATTAGTTCAAATTCTTCTTTAGTATTTAATTTAGAATAATCTGCTACTCCTTTTAACTCACCAGCTCTAGTTAATATGCTATTTGCTCTAGCATATGAATATTGAACATAAGGACCTGTTTCACCTTCAAATGAAAGCATTTCCTTCCAGTCAAAGACAATATCTTTTTCTCTTGAGTTCTTTAAGTAAGTAAATACTATTGCACCTACTCCTATCTTCTTAGCTATTTCTTCTTTGTTTTCTAAATTAGGATTTTTTTCATTAATAACTTCTAAAGTTTTATCTACAGATTCTTTTATTAAATCATCTAATAGTATTACTTCACCTTTTCTAGTTGAAAGTTTTCTATCAGCAAATTTAACTAATCCAAATCCAACATGAACACAATCATTAGCCCATTCATGTCCAGCAAGCTCAAGAACTTTAAATACTTGTTTGAAGTGTAGTGCTTGAGGTGATCCAACTACATATATGCTCTTATAGAAATCATATTTTTTCTTTCTATACATAGCTGCTGCTAAATCTCTTGTAGCATATATTGATGCTCCATCTCCCTTTAAAACTATACATGGCGGCATATTATACTCATCTAGCATAACTACTTGAGCACCATTACTTTCAACTAAAAGATTTTTTTCTTTTAATTCATTTACTACTACATCCATCTTATCATTGTAGAAAGCTTCTCCAGCATATGAATCAAATTTAACATCAAATACATCATATATTCTTTCAAATTCTTTTAAACTTAAGTCTCTAAATCTCTTCCATAAAGCTTCAACATCTTTATTTCCATCTTCTAAAGCTTTAAAATATGCTCTTCCTTCATCTTCTAATGATGGATCTTTTTCTGCTTCATCATGGAACTTAACATATATTCTTAAAAGTTCATCAATAGCATTTTTTTCTAATGCTTCTTCATTTCCCCATCTTTTATATGCAGATATAAGCTTTCCGAATTGAGTTCCCCAGTCACCTAAGTGATTGATTCCTTCTACAGTATAACCTTCTTTTTTAAACAACTTGTATAATGAATTACCTATAGCTGTAGTAAATAAGTGTCCTACATGGAAAGGTTTCGCAATATTAGGTGATGAATATTCTACACATACAGTCTTTCCATTTCCAATATTAGTTGAACCATAATCTTCTCCTTGAGATAGGATTTTATCTATAGTATTTTTGCTAAACTCACTTTTATCAACAAAGAAATTAACATATGGTCCTATATTAATTACTTTTTCAAATCCTTCACCATTTATTTTTTCTTTTAATTCTTCTGAAATCATGTTTGGAGCTTTTCTAAAAGCTTTTGCTAATTGAAAACATGGAAATGCATAATCTCCCATTTCACTTTTAGGTGGAATTTCTATTAACTTTTCGATGTTGTCAATATCCATATCAACATGTTTACTTATAGCTTCAGCAACCTTCTTCTTATAATCCATTTGTATCC
>JAEZAL010000319.1 GCA_023427705.1 Bacillota bacterium
TGCACTTCGTTAACAATAGATGGTTAGGTGGTATGTTAACTAACTTCAAAACTATCAAAACTAGAATTAACAGATTAGAAGCTTTAAAGACTATGGAAGAAGATGGTACTTTTGAAGTTTTACCTAAGAAAGAAGTTATCAAATTAAAAGGTGAAATGGAAAAATTAGAAAAGAACTTAGGTGGTATCAAGAACTTAGATGCTGCAAACATTGGTGCTATATTCGTAGTAGATCCAAGAAAAGAAAAGAATGCTATTTCAGAAGCTAGAATTTTAGGAATTCCAGTAGTAGGTATTGTAGATACTAACTGCGATCCAGAAGAAGTTGATTACGTAATTCCAGGTAACGATGATGCAATAAGAGCTGTAAAATTAATAACTGCTAAAATTGCTGATGGTATAATGGAAGGAAGACAAGGCGAACAATTAGCTGAGTAATAAACTAAAAGGGTAGGTGAGGGGTCTCATTTACCTTTTAACCTAGATAATAAGGTTTACAAAATAGTTAGGAGGAATAACATTATGATAACTGCTCAATCAGTTAAAGAATTAAGAGAAAAAACTGGTGCAGGAATGATGGACTGCAAAAAAGCTTTAACAGAAGCTCAAGGAGATATGGAAAAAGCTGTTGAAATATTAAGAGAAAAGGGTCTTGCTGCTGCTGCTAAGAAGGCAGGAAGAGTTGCTGCAGAAGGTATTGTAAAAACTTACATATCAGAAGATAGCAAATCAGCTGGTATAGTTGAATTAAACTGTGAAACTGACTTCGTTGCTGCTAATGAAGAGTTTGTAAACTTCGCTACAAGATTAGCAGAAATGGCTTCAACTACTTCAGCTACAACTGTAGAAGAGTTTGTAACTGAAAAATATGATGCTGAAAACACAGTATCAGAAGCACTTACAGCTTTAATTGCTAAATTAGGCGAAAACATGACTGTAAGAAGATTCGACAAATTTAATGTTTCAAATGGTGTAGTTGAAAGCTATATCCACGGTGGCGGAAGAATTGGTGTTGTAGTTGAATTAAACTGTGATGCTGACAATGCTGCTGTATTAAAAGAAGTAGCTAAAGACGTTTGTATGCAAGTTGCAGCTGCTAACCCAACATTCTTAAGCAGAGAAGATGTTGATAACGAATCATTAGAAAAAGAAAAAGAAATTTATAGAGTTCAAGCTTTAAATGAAGGAAAACCAGAAAACATTGTAGAAAAAATGGTAATGGGAAGAATTCAAAAGTACTATAAAGAAGTATGTCTTTTAGATCAAGCATGGGTAAAAGACGGAGATAAGAGCATAAGCAAATACCTTCAAGAAAAATCAAAGGAAGTTGGTTCTCCTATAACTATCAATAAGTTTGTAAGATTCGAAAGAGGAGAAGGTATCGAAAAGGCAGAAGATAACTTCGCTGAAGAAGTAGCTAAGATGAGTAAGTAATACAAAGGAGGACACATTTTGTGTTCTCTTTTTTTAGGAAAATACTTAACAGATATGGAGGTACTAAGAATGGAAAAAAGTCAATATAAGAGAGTTATACTTAAAGTTTCTGGCGAAGCTTTAGCAGGAGTAAATGGTTTTGGTTTTGATTTTGATATAGTAAAAAGAATAACTTTAGAAGTAAAAGATTTAGTAAATATGGGTGTTGAAGTTGGTCTCGTTGTAGGCGGCGGAAATATCTGGAGAGGCAGAAGTGGTGAGGGAATGGATAGATCACAAGCTGATCACATGGGAATGCTTGCTACATGTATAAATGCTTTAGCTCTACAAGATTCACTTGAACAAAACGGTGTAATGACTAGAGTTCAAACGGCTATAGAAATGAAAGAAATTGCAGAACCATTTATAAGAAGAAGAGCTGTAAGACATTTAGAAAAAGGAAGAGTAGTTATATTTGCAGCTGGAACAGGAAATCCTTATTTCTCAACTGATACTACTGCAGCTTTAAGAGCGGCTGAAATAGAAGCAGATGTAATACTTTTAGCTAAAAAGGTAGATGGAGTTTATGACAAAGACCCACATAAATATGAAGATGCTAAAAAGTATGATACACTTACTTATATAGAAGTACTTGAACAAGGTTTACAAGTTATGGATTCCACAGCTACATCTTTATGTATGGATAACAACATTCCAATCTTAGTATTTGGATTAGATGAACCAGGAAATATAAAAAGAGCTATTTCTGGTGAAAAAATAGGAACTCTAGTTTCGTCTAAAAAATAGGAGGTTATTATGATTAAAGATATTATAGTAAAAGCAGAAGAAAAAATGAAAAAAACTATTTCTGTTCTTAAATCAGATTTATCAACGTTAAGAGCTGGTAGAGCTAACCCAACAATGTTAGATAGAATTAAAATTGATTATTATGGAAGTCCATGTCCATTAAGTCAGGTAGCTAATATATCAGCTCCAGAGCCAAGAGTATTAGTTATATCACCTTGGGAAAAAAGTTTAATGAAGGAAATTGAAAAGGCAATATTAGTTTCAGATTTAGGGATAAATCCATCTAATGACGGAAGTGTAATTAGATTAGTTGTTCCAGAACTAACTGAAGAAACTAGAAAAAATCTAGTTAAAGTTGTTAAAAAGACTGGAGAAGAAGCAAAAGTTGCCTTAAGATCTGTAAGAAGAGATGCTAATGATAAAATAAAAGCATTAAAAAAAGATGGTGACATAACTGAAGATGAACTTAAGAATGCAGAAGATAAAGTTCAAAAAACAATAGATGTTTATGTTAAAGAAGTTGATTCTTTAATTACGGCAAAAGAGAAAGAGATTATGTCAATTTAAAACCTGCCATTAAGCAGGTTTTTTCCATATTAAATGGTGGAGGGAACATAGAATTATGTTTGATGTTTTTAAAACTAATAAAAATAAAATTCAAAAAGTTGAAATGGATATAGATAAGGATAATATTCCAAAACATATCGCTATAATTATGGATGGAAATGGAAGATGGGCTAAAAAAAGAAAACTACCAAGAACTATGGGGCATAAAGCGGGAGTAGAAACTATAAGAAGAGTAATTAAAGAATCTCATGCTTTAGGCATAAAATATCTTACATTATATGCTTTTTCAACTGAAAATTGGAGAAGACCAGATGATGAAGTTTCAGCATTAATGAAATTATTAGTAGAGTATTTAAGAAATGAACTTGCTGAATTAAATAAAAATGGTGTAGTAATTAAAATTTTAGGAGATATAAAAAGACTTCCAACAGATGCACAAAAAGAAATATTAGGAGCTATTGAAACCACAAAAAATAATAAAGGCATAGTTTTAAATATTGCATTTAATTATGGTGGTAGAGATGAGATAATTAGAGCTGTAAAACTAGTATCAAAAGAAGTTGCAAAGGGAAATATTAATATAGAGGATATTGATGAAAATATCTTTGAAAAATATTTATACACAAGTGACATACCAGATCCAGATTTAATTATCAGACCATCAGGAGAACAAAGAATAAGTAATTTTTTACTATGGCAATGTGCATATTCAGAGTTTTGGTATTCAAATGTTTGTTGGCCTGATTTTACGGAAAAACACTTACACGAAGCCATTTATGACTATCAGCATAGGGATAGAAGATATGGTGGAGTATAGTATTGAGGTGGAGAGATGAAGTTAAATAGCAGATATATAGGGGCAGCAATGATTGCACCATTTATAGTATTTATTTTACTAGGTGGATTTTGGCTTAAGGGCTTTACAATATTACTTTCAGTATGTGGATTATATGAGTTTTATAAAGCTTTAAAAGTAAAAGGGTTTAATCCAATATCTATAATTGGATATATAATTTTAGCTGTATTTTATTTAATAGGAAATGATTTTAATTACTTAATATATATAGTTGTGCTAGCAACTATGAGCTTATTAATAATACCAGTAATTAATTTGAAATATACATTTATAGATGCTTCAATTACTTTATTAGGATTTTTATATGTAGGAATACTTTTTAGTTTTATTCCACTTGTAAACAGTAAAATAGGTGGAAACTTTTTAGTGTGGCTTATATTTATAGGATCCTGGGGAGCTGATACTTTAGCTTATTATTCAGGAAAGTACTTAGGCAAAAAGAAGTTATGTCCTGAAGTGAGTCCTAAAAAAACTATAGCAGGTGCAATTGGAGGTCTTTTAGGTAGTACAATTGGATGTGGAGTATTTGGAATTATAGTTTCTTCATATTTACCAGGGCTTCAGATAATTCATTTCTTTTTAATTGGAGCTTTATGTGGTATTATGGGTCAATTTGGAGATTTAGTAGCATCATCAGTAAAAAGATATGTAGGAATTAAAGATTATAGTAATTTAATACCTGGGCATGGTGGCATATTAGATAGATTTGACTCCATATTATTTAACTCTGCTGTAGTATTTTATTACTTAACATTTATTATAGGGATTTAATTTTTAGTGTTTTTACTAGAATTACATAAAATAATTCTATGTTTAATATAAATATTAAAATTATCTATTGTAAAAACTCCTTAGGGAGTTTTTTTGTTTTTTGTATTTATAATAACTTGATATATTAATTAAAATGTAATAATTAATATAAAAGTAATGTATTATAATTAAATTTAATATAAATATAGTATGGAAAATAAATAGTATGGGAACTATACAAAAGTTATTTGATAAAGTTTAGTGATATTTTAGATATACTTCCTTTTCTAGGAAGAATAATTGTTTTTATTCCAATTATCATATACAATATTATAATGAAGATGTATTAATTAATATTTGGTTTGATTTTTTTAGATTTACTTTAAAGATTTAATGAAGTTATTACAATTGAATTTTTAAGTATAAACTTTAAGAATCTAATTGTTATGAGTATATCTATTTAGGGGTTAATATATTTGGATTTATTGGTATAATAGCAGGTTCAATTTATACTATAACGTAAGAAGACATAATTATAATACTTAAGTTAATCTAGGAGGAAAACATGAAAAACATTTCAATTTTAGGAGCAACTGGCTCAATAGGTACTCAAACTTTAGATGTAATTAGAAATTCTAATAATGAAATAAAGTTAATTGGTATTAGTGCTAATTCATCTGTAAATAAAATAATAGAAATTATTAATGAATTTAATCCAAAATACGTAGCTATGATGGATGAAAATAGCGCAAAAGCTGTTCAAGAGTTTTGCTTATGTAATAACTTAAATATAACTGTGTATTCAGGAATTGAAGGATTAGAGAAAATAGCGTCTCTAAAAGAAATAGACATGGTTGTAACTTCTGTGGTTGGTATGATAGGTTTAAGACCTACACTAAAAGCTATAGAAGCAAAAAAGGATATAGCACTTGCTAATAAGGAAACTTTAGTAGTTGCTGGTGAGTTAGTTATGAAAAAAGCTAAAGAAATGAATGTAGATATTCTACCTGTTGACTCTGAACATAGTGCTATATTTCAAGCTTTGAATGGTTATACTGAAAAGGATGTAAATAAAATTATATTAACTGCTTCTGGAGGCCCTTTTAGAGGAAAAGATATTAGCTATCTGGAGAATGTTTCTGTAGAAGATGCATTAAAACATCCAAAATGGAATATGGGCCAAAAAATTTCTATAGATTCTGCTACTTTGATGAATAAAGGGTTAGAAGTTATAGAAGCACACTTTTTATTTAATTGCCCTTATGAAAATATAGAAGTAGTAGTTCATCCACAAAGTATAATACATTCAATGGTAGAATATAAAGATGCAAGTGTAATAGCTCAATTAGGATCAACAGATATGAAACTACCAATTCAATATGCAATTAATAAAAAAGAAAGAAAGAATGCGGTTGCTAAAAAACTAAATTTTTATGAAATTGGAACTTTAACTTTCGAAAAGCCTGATTTAGATACTTTTAAATGTTTAAAACTTGCATATAAAGTAGGGATGGAAGGGGGCTTAGCTCCTTGTATATTAAATGGGGCTAATGAAGAAGCTGTTGCCTTATTATTAGAAAGAAAAATAAAATTTTTAGATATACCAAGAATAATTGAAGAAGCATTAGAAGAGTTTAAAGAAGAAAAGACAAAAGAAATATCATTAGATAATATAATTGAATTAGATAATAAGGTTAGAAAATATATTAGGGCTAGATGGAGTTAGGAGGAAAAGAATTGTATATAATTTATGCATTATTAGGTTTTAGTTTACTTATAATAGTACATGAACTTGGCCATTTTATAATGGCAAAAGTAAATGGAATAAAAGTTGAAGAGTTCGCTATAGGTATGGGGCCTAAAATACTCTCTACACAAGGAAAAGAAACAAAATACTCAATAGGTTTGTTTCCTATTGGTGGATATGTTAAAATGTTTGGGGAAGAGGAAGATATTAATGATGAAAGAAGTTTTTCATCTAAATCTCCACTTAGAAGAATAAGTGTAATTATAGCAGGAGCCTTTATGAATTTTTTACTTGCTATAATTATTTTCACAGTAATTTTAAATAAGTTTGGTTATAGTTTGCCA
>JAEZAL010000345.1 GCA_023427705.1 Bacillota bacterium
AACTGGACTGTTTATATAAATGGTGGAAGAGTAGATACAGGAATTGATTTATTTAAATGGATAGAAGAGGCTCAAAGGTTAGGAGCAGGAGAAATATTATTAACTTCAATGGATGCTGATGGGACTATAAAGGGTTTTGATATTGAAATTACTAGCAGAGTTAGCAATATAGTAGATATTCCAGTAATTGCGTCAGGTGGCTGTGGTAAAATAGAAGATTTTAAAGATGTATTTATAGATGGAAAGGCTGATGCAGCTTTAGCAGCTTCATTATTTCACTATGGAGATCTTAAGGTGAAGGAAGTAAAGGAATATCTTAGAGAAAATAATATAGAGGTAAGGTTATAGACATGGATTTTAATATTGATTTAATAGATTTTGAAAAAGGCAATGGATTACTTCCAGCAATAGTACAAGATTATCAAACTAAGGAAGTATTAATGCTTGCCTATATGTCAAAGGAAAGCTTAAAAAAGACTTTAGAAGATAAAACTACTTGGTTTTATAGTAGAAGTAGACAAGAGCTTTGGAATAAAGGAGCTACTTCAGGACATTTTCAAAAGGTTAAAGAACTATATTTAGACTGTGATTTAGATACTATTTTAGTTTTAGTTGAACAAAAAGGAGTAGCTTGTCATACAGGAGAAAGAAGCTGCTTTCACAAAAAGTTATTATAAGGGGGGATAAAATGGAGAAGGTTATATCAGATCTTTATGAGGTAGTAAAGAGTAGAAAAGAAGGCGGAGATGAAAAATCTTATACAAGCTATTTATTTAATAAAGGAATAGATAAGATACTTAAAAAGCTTGGTGAAGAATGTACAGAAGTTATC
This sequence comes from Bacillota bacterium, assembly GCA_023427705.1. Taxonomy (GTDB): domain Bacteria; phylum Bacillota; class Clostridia; order Clostridiales; family Clostridiaceae; genus Clostridium. Next base: position 833 of record JAEZAL010000345.1, read on the forward strand.
ATTAGTGCAAAAAATGATAACAAAGAAGAACAAGTAGGAGAAATTGGGGACTTAATTTATCACCTATTAGTTGCTATGGTTGAATTGGGAATATCCTTAGAAGATGTAGAAGAAGAATTAAATAAAAGAAGAAGCAAAGTAAATAATCTAAAGGGTGAGAGAAGGGAAATAGAAAACCTTTAGGGAAATGTAGAGTGAAGAATGTAAAATGTAGAATTGAGGAAAAAACTCCTACGGAGTGTATATATAATTAATGAAAGAATTAAAGAATGAAAAAATGAAGCAATTAGTGAAGTAATTTAGGCGAGCTGAGTTATGGAAACAGTCAATAATGCATAATGCGTAATGGATAATGCATAATTAGGGAAAAAACTCCTAGTGGAGTTTATATATAATGTATAATTAATGAAAGAGTAAAAGAATAAAAAAATGAAAAGGTAAAAAGGGATATTTAGTAATTAAATTTGAAGAGGTGATTGTAATTACTATTAAGTATAGAAAATTAACTACTAATGAATTAGATATTTTTATTGAAATGAGGATTAGTCAATTACGTGAAGAAGGCGCTAAAGAAGAAATTGATTTAAAGCCAGCTCTTAGTGAATATTATAAAGTTCATATGGAAGATGGGACCTTTGTTTCTTGGATTGCACTTGATGGAGAAAAGATTATTGCAACAAGTGGAATATCTTTTGTAGAAAAGCCGCCTTATTTTGGATGCCCAAGTGGTAAGATTGGATTACTTTCTAGTATTTTTACTTCAAATCAGTATCGAAGACAAGGGATTGCAAATTATTTATTATCAAAAGTATTAGATGAAGCAAAGAAATATGGTTGTGGAACTGTTCAGATTACAGTATCTGATATGGGTATAACTTTTTACTCTAACTTTGGATTTAAGAAAAATAACAACTTTATGCAATTTAAATTATAAGTAAATCTCAATTTAACTATTAGAGTTTGAGTAATAATACTAAACTATTGAGAATTAAAAGTGTATAAATTTATTGATATATCTTGCATTTTAACACCAGTTAAAAATAAGTAAAAATTTTAAATATACTATTTTATAACTTAGGTTGTGAGATAGTATATTTTATTAATACAACTAAATCTATCATTTCTCTGCAATTATATATTATAGTAAAATAAATAATAGGCAATTTAAATAAACAATAATTATCATTGTATTAAAATAAAAAATAGGTGCTGAGGTTTATAGAGGAAAAGATTATTTAAGATTTGCTAAAAGTGAGTTAATAGCAAAAAGTTGTTAGCGAAAAAAATAGTGTTTTACAATTGTAATAATAAAAATATTATTAATTAGCAATATATAATAATTAGGGGGATATAAATGAGGAATTTTACAAAAATAATTTTGAGGATTCAATGTCTATTTTAATTCCTACTTTTTATTATACTGTTATAAATAAGAATAATATAAAGGATATAACAGATATTAAAATACTTAAAACTAAAGAATCAGAAAATGATATTTATAAAAATTATGAATTTATACATTATGAATATAAAGTATCTTATAAATTAAAATCAGATGATAAATCAATAGATATGAAAGATTATATGATTTTTAAAATTATGAAAAAGAATTCCTCAGTTATAGATGAGGTATCTATAGATAAAGAAAAAAGTAGTATTTTTACTGAATTTAGGGATAGTAGAAATTATTAAAAAAATAAAAAAGATACTATTTGGTAACTTATATTGCTAAATAGTATCTTTTTAATATAAAAACACTTGATAATATTGAAGTTATAGTGATGTAAAAGGATTTTGACAGCTTATTTTAGGACTTGTAAAAGAGATTTGATATATAAAAAATAAGAAATCAAGTATAGTATTTTTAGAGGGAGGTTATGTATATATGGAAATTAATAAAAAATTAAAAGAAGCTAGAGCAAATTCAGGATTAACTCAAGAACAAGTTGCTGAGAAAATTATGGTTTCAAGGCAAACTATTTCAAATTGGGAAAATGGAAAATCGTTGCCTGATATTATTAGTGTGATAAATATGAGTGATCTTTATCAAGTAAGTCTAGATGAATTGGTGAAGGGGGATCAAAAAATGAGAGAGAAAATGGAGAGGGATGTAAATATATTTAAAGTTAATAGACGCTTAATACTAACCACTGGAATTTTACTTTTAGCAGTTGCTGTAATATATTCACTTAGTATTTTTGTAGGGGGAGACTTCTATGATTTCTGTAAGGGTGCTATTTCGTGGGTATTAATGGGAATTAGTGTTGCGTGTGCTACGGCATATATAAGTCAAAAAGAATGAAGAGAAAATTACAATTTAAAATAGGGATTAGATTTTAAAAGATAATATTTCATAACATAGGTTGTGAGATAGTATCTTTTTTATTTAAGTTTATTTATTATCGGGATTACATTTTAATTTCCGTTTTATGGAATTTTAATTTATAGATAATGTATAATGAGATATGAATAATAAATAAATATAGTTAGTGTTCATTAAGTATAAATAAAAAGGAGAGAATTAAGTGAGTGGAAAAAGTAAATTTATAACATTAGCTATCTCAGTATGTATAATAGGAGGATTAATCTATTATCTTAATACTTATAAAGTTGGTAACATAGAGAATGTTAGTGAAGGTTTTGTAAAATCAGAAGTTTATAGTGAAGATGAAATTAAAGATGCCATGGAAATTGTTAAGAAAAAATTTCAAAGAGATTTTAAAGGGTGTACATTAACAGATTTATGGTATGGTGAAAATATAAGTAGGGAATCAGAAGAAGAATGGGCAAAGCAGTATAATGCAGATGAAGCAATAGTTTTATTTTCAAGTTTTGGCGTAGATTCTTCTGGCGGAGATGGTTCACTAAATCCTAATACAACTTATAGTGATTGGAAGTGGATTTTAGTTCGTAATAAATCAGATAAGAAATGGGTTCTTAAAACATGGGGATATTAGGTTTAAAATTTAATTGTTAGGAGGAGAGGGGGATAAAATCAAAGTTTAAATTATATAAAATCGAAAAATACTTATTGTAATTATACTTTTTACTGATTTATATAGGATAGTTAAATAAATTATTTTGAATAAAAATACTTATTTAAGAAGAAAATATAGTGAAATCATAGTAAAGAGGGTAAATTTTATGAGTAATATAACTAATGATAAAAAGAATTATAATGTAGTAGCCATAGCTGGTACATTTCTATTAGGGGCATTTGTAGCATTTTTAAATTCTACTTTTATGAATGTAGCTTTACAATATATAATGCAGGATTTAAATATAAGTGTATCTACAGTTCAATGGCTTAGTACAGGGTATATGCTTGCAACAGGAATAATAATACCTATTACAGCATTTCTTATTGATAAATTTAGTACAAGAGTTTTATTTTTTGTAGCTATGGGCCTTTTTACTTTTGGAACTATTATCGGTTGCTTTGCTACAAATTTTCCAATGCTATTATTAGCAAGACTTACACAAGGATTAGCAGGAGGAATAATAACATCTTTAATGCAAATAGTGTTTTTAACTATTTTCCCAATAGAAAAAAGAGGTTTTGCTATGGGGATAGTTGGTATAGTACTTGCTTTTGCTCCTGCTATTGGGCCTACATTATCTGGATGGATATTAAATAGTTATCCATGGAGACATTTATTTTATATAACCCTTCCATTTGCAGTTATAGATTTGATTTTAGGATTTTTCTTATTAAAAAATGTAACTGGAGGTAAAAAGGTAAGTATTGATATTTTTTCATTTATAGCATCTACAATAGGTTTTGGTGCACTGTTATATGG
>JAEZAL010000154.1 GCA_023427705.1 Bacillota bacterium
ATTAATTGGTTAGTGTATGACATTTCATTGTCGTACCAAGCAGCAACTTTAACTAATTGGTCTTCACCAACTGTCATAACCTTTGTTTGAGTTGCATCAAATAATGAACCGTAAGTGATTCCGATTACGTCTGATGAAACTATTTCATCTTCAGTGTAACCAAATGATTCATTTGCAGCAGCCTTCATAGCAGCATTTATTTCTTCAACAGTTGCCTTCTTATCTAAAGTTACAACTAATTCAGTTAATGAACCAGTAACAACTGGAACTCTTTGAGCACCACCATCTAATTTTCCTTTTAATTCTGGAATAACTAAACCAATTGCTTTAGCAGCTCCAGTTGAGTTTGGAACGATGTTAGCAGCAGCAGCTCTACCTCTTCTTAAATCGCCTTTTCCGTGAGGACCATCTAATGTATTTTGGTCATTAGTGTAAGCGTGGATAGTTGTCATAAATCCTTTTTGGATTCCGAACTTATCGTTTAATACTTTAGCCATTGGAGCTAAGCAGTTTGTAGTACATGATGCACCTGAAATTACTGTTTCAGTACCATCTAATATATCATTATTTACGTTGAATACAACTGTCTTTATATCTCCAGTTGCAGGAGCTGAGATAACAACTTTCTTAGCACCAGCTTGTAAGTGTAAACCTGCTTTTTCTTGAGAAGTAAAGAATCCAGTACATTCTAAAACTACGTCAACATTTAATTCTTTCCATGGAAGGTCAGCAGGATTTCTTTCTGCAGTAACTTTGATTTCTTTTCCGTTAACTACGAAAGCTCCTTCTTTAACTTCTATTTCTCCATTGAATCTTCCTTGTGAAGAGTCATATTTGAATAAGTGAGCTAAAGTCTTAGCATCAGTTAAATCGTTGATTGCTACCACGTTAAATTCTGGGTTTTCAATCATTAATCTTAATGCTAATCTTCCTATTCTACCAAAACCATTAATTGCTACATTTACCATTTGCAATTACCTCCTAAAAAATAGTTATATTTAAAATTTTTAAAATTTTAAGCTTATTTATTGTGTTGTTTAATATATTCCACAATACTTCTGCCAGCTGCTTCATCTGTTACTAAAACTGCATTATGATTATTCATCATAGTAGCAATAATAGCATCAACTTTATTTTCCCCAGCTGCCACAGCAATATGTGTGTTAATTTTTCTTGCTTCATTAATATTTATCCCAATAGAAGTATTTTCTGATACAACTTGTGATTCTTTATTAAAATAACATCCAAAAGCTTCACCAACAGCTCCAATATTTTTTAAGTTGTCGTATTCTTCTTTTGAAAGATCTCTTTTCTCAGCCATTACTAAAGCTTCTCCAATACCATATATTAAAATATCTGCTTTTCGTATATTATCTACTACTTCTTTTATTTCTTTTTCTTTTAATAAGGTATCTAAAAGTCTTAAGCTAAGATTTTCTGGAATATGAAGCAATTTATAAGATCCATTTAATTTTTGTGCCAAAGATGCAGCTAAAGTATTAGCTTGAATCTCAACTTTTCTTCCCATACCACCTCTTGCAGGAAGTACTAGAACTTTTGAAAGATTACTTATTTTTGGCATAGCTTCCACAAATTCTTTAATAGTATTTCCACCTGTTAAAGCTATTATGTTATTATCTTTAATTACAGATTTCAAATAATTTGCTGTAGCTTTTCCAATTTCTTTTAAAATGGTCTTATTTTTCTTTACATCTCCTGGAACAATTATTACATCTTTTAATCCAAGGAAAGATTTTATATTTTCTTCTATATCTGATAACCCTTTAATTTCGTGTATAAAATCTTTTAGTTTATCTACTATTTCTTGTCCTTCTTCTGTTACCGTCATCCCTGGAGTATTAATTTCAATTAAATTCTGAGTCTTCAAAAAATTTATTTCAGTTCTTACTATTCTTTCACTTAGATCTAACTGATTTGCTAAAACTCTTCTTCCAATTGGCTGATTGTAATATATAGTCCTAAGTATACTATAACGTTTATCAAGGACTTCTACAAGTTCAGGAACTACTTTTTTTTGCAAAGACAATATTTCCTGCACAGTTAACCCTCCTTTGGTCTAAAAAAGTCCCACATATCATTAAAATGTCCCACAACTAATATTATAAAACACTTCTATAAAATTTAAAAGTACTTTCTTAAAATTTTTCCAAAACTTTTTACATTTTTTTATTGCATTACCTTTAAAAAGGAAAGTTATTATAAAGAATCTTTATATTATTAACTTTCCTCTTTTATTTATATTTTATTCTATTCTATTCTCTTTCTTTTACTTGAAGATTTTATTCCAATTTCTTCTCTATATTTAGCTACGGTTCTTCTTGATATATTTAAATTAGTTTTATTCAATTTATCACATATAGCTTGATCTGATAAAGGTTTTCTCTTATCTTCTTCATCCACTATTTCTTTTATTTGTTTTTTTATATTAACTACAGCAACTTCTTCTCCTTCACTTTTATTTACGCTTAATCCTATTGTAAATAAATCTTTTATCTTAACAGTTCCAAAACTAGTTAATATATACTTGTCCTTAACCGCTCTACTAACTGTTGATTCATGAACTCCTATCATTTCCGCCATATCTTTTAAAGTCATTGGCTTCAAATATTTTTGACCTTTATCAAAATAATCTTTTTGATTTTCTACTATTTTTTCTAATATCTTTAGTAACGTACTTTTTCTTTGTTCAATACTTTTTATTAAAAACATTGCTGTATTTAGTTTTTCTTTTACGTAATTTTCAGTATTTTTATCTTCTTTTTGATTTAATATATCTCTATATACTTTGCTAATAGAAAGTCTAGGTAATACACCTTCATTCATGATAACAAAATATTCTCCATCAATTTTTCTAATAGCTGCATCTGGAATTATATATTTAACATCATCACCAGTGTAAAATCCTCTTGATGGCTTTGGTTCTAATTTTTTTATTATATCTCCTAAGTCTTGAGCTTCCTTAGGTGTTATACCTAATTTTTTAGCTATTACATTAAATTTATTATCTGCAACTAATTCTAGATATTCATCAATAATTTTTTCCAAATTATCATCTAATATACCCTTTTTTATTAATTGTATTTTTAGACACTCCTTTAAATCCCTAGCCCCTATTCCATCCGGCTCTAAATCTTGTAGTATATCTAAAGCTTCCTCTCCTAAATCTTTAGATATATTAAGTTCATTACATATCTCATCTAATGAAATATCTAAATATCCCTTCCTATCTAGATTCTCTATCATATATGATACAATAGCCTTTTTATATTCATCTTCATCAATTTCAAGTAATTGTTCTTGTAAATATTCAGTAAGTGATTCTTTATTTGAAATAAAATTAAATGGTGAAACATCATCTTCTTTATCATATTCTCCATAACTTTGAGAACCATAATTGTCAAACTCTAAGTATTTAAGCATTTCTTTATAATCAATCTTATCTTCATATTTTTTATCTTCTTGAACAAAATCAAAGTTTCCTTCAAGAATAGGATTTTCCATAAATTCATTTTCAATATACTCCCTTAAATCGTAGGTTGACATTTGAAGAAGCTTAATAGAAAGTTGCATTTGTTGAGTCATTATTAACTTTTGTTCTTGAGCAAGATTTAAATTAAAATCTAATTTCATAGGTATCACCTTCATTCAATAAACTACAAATATTATTACTTTTTCCTTTAGTAGTAATATTTGTCTTTATTAATAGTATAAACTTTAAGTAAACGTTATATCAAGTATGAAAACCATTTTTCTTAATTTAAATAAAAAAGTGTATCTCTTATTTTTATAAACTACTAAAAAAAATAAGAGATTATTTTATTAATCTCTTACACATATAAATTAAAATTATTCCTTTTTATTCAGTTACAAAAAACAATCCACATACTCCTAATCCAGAGTGGATACCAACTGAACATCCTGGAGTAGTCTCTATATAATTAACTTCTTTTTCATCTAAATACTTTTTAAGTTCACTTTTGATTTCTGGACTTTCAATCTCAATTAATATTACTGGTTCATTTTTATCTACATTAGCATTTTCATATTCAGAGATTATCTTCTTAACTACTTTTTTATTTCCTCTTATCTTATCTTTTGCAACCATTCTTCCATCTTCAAAGCCTATTATAACTCTAAGTCCTAATGCTGTTCCAATAACTCCAGCAGTCTTTGAAATTCTTCCGCCTCTCACTAGGTTCTCTAAAGATTCAAAGCATAATGACGCTTGCATTTTAGGTAGCATTTTTTCTATTTCTACTTTTATTTCTTTTGGACTTAACCCCTTATCTCTAAGTTCACAAGCCTTAAGCACAAAAAAACCTTGAGCAGATGTTATAACTTGTGTATCTATTATTGTAATATCATCAGAGTCTACCATTTCTTTTGCAATACATGCTGAATTGTATGTTCCACTCATATTTGAAGACATAAGTACTGCTACAACTTTATAACCCTCATCTAAAGCATTTCTAAAGTATTCTTCAAACCTATTTGGTGTAATTTGAGAAGTAGTTGGTAAAACTTCTTCTTTTTCAACTTTATCTAGCATTTCTTTTAAATTAATTTCTTCTCTATCTTTATAACTCTTATCTCCAAAATTGATTAATACAGATAAAATATCAATATTATTCTTTTTGATTAATTCTTCCGGAAGATCCAAACAACTATCCGTCAAAATTTTGATTTTTTCCATTCTTATTCCCCCTAATTATTTCATTTCAGGAAAACCAATCTGTCTTAATGCTTCATAAGCAATTATTGCTACAGTATTAGAAAGATTTAAGCTTCTTGTGCTAGTTTTTATCATAGGTACTCTTATTCCTTCATGTGCATTATGGACTTCTTCTGGAACACCTGCTGATTCTCTACCAAACATTATAAAATCTCCTTCTTTAAAGGAAACCTCATCATAATGCTCGCCACCATGAGTTGTTGCTAAAAATATTCTTTTATCTCCATATTTTTTTATAAACTCTTCATAACTTTCATGTATTTCAAGTTTTAGTTCACTCCAATAGTCTAAGCCTGCTCTTTTAACTTGTTTATCATCTATCTTAAACTTCATTGGTTTAATTAAATGTAATGTTGAATTTGTTAAAACACAAGTTCTTGCAATGTTACCTGTATTTTGTGGAATTTCAGGTTGATATAAAACTATATTTAAATTCATTTTAATGACCTCCAATAAAAAAGTAAGATTTAAAAATCTTACTTATTTAACACCATATTAAAAATAATACTATATCAAAACCTATTAGTCAAAACCATTTGCACTTTAATGTCATAATATTTTATTAAACTATATATAAAATACTATTTTCGCCAAAATCATTGTTTATTCTATCTGTAAAAAACTCTTTTACTTCTTTCATATCTTCATCTTTATATATATATTTACCATATCCAAACTGCCCGTACTTAAATTTTCTATCTTCTTCGTTCATTGGTAATGTTGAATCTTTATATATAGTAAGTATATTATTTTTTGCTCTTTCTGTATATCTGTGAGTTATTATTTCAAAAGTTATTTTTTCACCCTTAAATTCTGCTTTAACTTTATCTAATAATTTACTATAATCATTTTTCCAACCTTCATATATAAATACAGGAGCTACTAAAAATCCTACTCCATATCCATCTGACTTTACTTTTCTTGCAGCTTCTATCCTTTTATCTGCACTATCAGTTCCATGTTCGTATTTTCTAATTATTTCTTGTGCATTTATACTAAATCTTATTTCTGTATGATTATTATGATTTAAACCTATAAATGGATCTACATCTGAATATTTACTAACAAATCTAAAGGCTGTATGGTCATTTTGACCGAAAGCTTCTATTGCCCTACTTAGTCCATGAGTATATCTTTCAACTGGAATAGGGTCTGATGTAGCAGAGCCTTCAAATATAGTTACGTAAGGTAATCTTTCATTAGCATATTCAAAAGCCTTATTTAAAATATCATCTATATCTACATAAACTTTTACATAAGGTCTTTTTCCAAGTTGCGTATTTAAATAACAATACTCACACATCCCCATACAGCCACTTACTAATGGTAATTGATAATGTGCTGAAGGCTTACAACTTTGAAATTTTGCATTTCCTTTAACTCCAACCACTAAAGTCCTTTTTCCATCAAAAAACTTTTTAGCAGCATCATCTTTGGGTCCATTTACTCTTCCTGTTTTATTAACTTCAATTTGTATACCTTGCTTTTTAAAGTTATTATAAAGCTCTTCTCCTAACGAAAATTTTAATGCTTTTTCTTCAAATACTACTCTTTGTGGTACAAACATAATATCACCTCTTAGTTATTATGCTTATATTTATAATTATCAATACTAGTATTTATACGTTAAAAATCTTCTTTAGAGCATTAGAAACACCTTCTTCTTTGTTACTATCTGTAATGTAATCCGCTAATGCTTTAACTTGGTCTATAGCATTACCCATTGCAACTCCTAACCCAGCATATTCAATCATGGATATATCATTTTCATTATCACCTATACATACTATTTCTTCTCTTTTTATTCCATAGTAATCAGCTAATGCTTTTACAGCTCTGCCTTTTGATACACCTTGATGATTAATTTCTAGACTTCTTGAGCCTGCCCCAAAATAAACTATATCTTTAAATTCACTTAATTCCTTTTTTAATTTCTCAATTTTTTTAGGATCTAGAGAAAAAGCTATACATTTAGTAATTTGACCATTAGTTCTTTTAAAGAATTCCTTCCATTCTTCTAGTTTTCTTATAATGTGATATTTTATTTTTAAGTTTTCATATCCTACTTGCTTTGTCATATACAACTTAGTTCCAATATTAGTAATTCTATCTCCACAATAAATTCCATCTAATGTGTAAAAATGAAAGAAAAAGTCCATTTTATATAATAATTCAATAAGTTTTATACATACTTCAGTTTTTATAGGATTTTCATATATAACTTTATTACTATGCTTATCCCTAACAATCGCTCCATTAGCAGCAATAACAGGCGATTCTACGCCTAAAAGATGTGAATAATATGCTGCATTATTGTATATTCTTCCAGTAGTAACTACTATTTCAACACCCTTATCATGTATTTTTTTTATAACTTCTTTACTTTCTTTAGATATTCGCTTTCTTTTGCCAAGCAAAGTCCCATCCATATCTATGCAAACCATTTTGTATGTCATAAAAAACTCCTTTGCTACCTTAATATATTCTATAATATCATTTACAAAAGCATTCTACAATAAACTTAGACCTATAAAAAAGCAAAAAACATTTTACTAAAAGTAAAATGTTTCTTATTATTAATTACTATTATTGATTTGGCTTTTGCTCATCATCACTAGTAGTTTCTTCATTTTGATTTTCTTGATTTTGAGTATTTTCTTGAGGTTTATTTTCTTCCTTTTTAGGTTCTTCCTTTTTCTTAGTACCTTTTTTAACAATAGTATCAGTTGTCAAATAAACATCAGTAGCAATGAATTCTCTATCTACTTCAACTCCATTTTCATAAGTTACTTGGTAAGAGCTTGCCTTATACCCAGTCATTCCATAAGATACTACCTTTTCTGTTCCTTCTAGCATAGTAGCATCATCTTCATATTTTTTTGGTGGATTATATGTTTCATGTATTTCATTCACAAGGTCATATGTTTTATTTCCCATGGCTTCCACATTACCATATATACTAAAGTTTACTACACCACCACTTACATAACCTTGAATAAATATAGGAAAATCATAAGTATTAATAAACTTATAATCAACATAAGGATTTGCTACTGTTGCATCTAGCCCTGGCTCTGAATATGAAACTGTTAAAGAGTGATTCATTCTTTCTGTAGATCTAATATTAGCTCTCATTACAGCTCTATATAAAGTTGTTGATACTTGGCAAATACCTCCACCGTAATCAGGTACTATTTTATTTCCTACATAAGTATTAGCTTTTTCATATCCTTTATCTGGAGTTGTATCTCCTATTAAACCATTATAGCTAAATTCTTCTCCTGGCATAAGGATAGTTCCATTAATTGTTTCAGCAGCTATCTCCATATTTCTAACTCTACCATCACCAGTATCGTTATAATTACTACTATAAGTGCTAATTCTTCCTGTTATCTTTTCTAAATCAGAAGCTTTTATTTTTGCTTCTTGATCCTTTAGTTCAAAAGTTAATTCAACTTCATGACTTGGATCTCCATTAATATTTTCAACTAATTTATTATGAAGTTCATCTTTATCTATAGTCTTACCAGACTCTTCTGGAATAATAGAAATATTGCCAGAATTAATGCTTATAGCTGCATTCTTAGGTGCAACATCAATTTCATCTAGTACTTTATTTTCAAAAACTGATAAAGCTTCCTCGTCATATTTAATTTCTGCATTTAATTCTATAGATTTATTTCCTTTAACTAATGAATTCTTAGCAAATATACCTTTATCTTTTCCATATACTATTGCTTCATCTACTATAGTTTCAAAATCATAACTTGGATTTAAAGCATCATAACTTAAATCTAATGATTTATCAGCAACTATAACCTTTAACTTCTTGTCCATAATTAAATTAGGTAACTTCTCTTCTAATAAATTTATAGCCTCTTCCTTATTTAATCCACCTATATTTACACCATAAACCTGAATTCCCGGATAAATTTTATTTTCCCAAGCTGCAACTTTTTTATTAATTGAAAATATATATCCTATAATTCCTACAACAACTATTGCAATAATTGCTACTGCAGCTATTAATGTATTTTTATTTATTTTTTTCATCAGCCCCACTCCTTTCTAACTAATCCCATCGTTAGCATATCATTATTATTATATTATATTTTTCAATATAAATTAATATAAATCTCAACATTATTTTCTTCTGCGAAAATGCTTATTATTTATAAATAATAAAAAAACAGATGGACTTCTATTATACAACAGAATATCCATCTTTAAAATAATAAACTTATACAACTACTTTACTTCTAACTTGAGAAGTTTCACCATCATAATCAAAAGCTTCTATTGATATTGTAACTGGAACATTAGTTTTAACTGGTAACTGAGATAGCTTAATTTCAAAGCAAGTGTCATCTTTATCAACAGTACCAATCCAATAACCATTTTCAAAAATATTATACCCTAAAATATCAGAATCAGTATTTTTAGTCCAAGTAACCTTTAACATACCTCCCTGTTTAACTGCATTTAAATTTCTTACTTGCATTGGTTGCATTAATAAATCTAGGTTATCTGGTCCCCAGTTTGCATCTACAGGACTTCCAACTCCTTGAACTGTTTCATCTTCACTATATTGCCACACTCTCCATCTTGTCCATCCGCCTACATCTGGTGGAAATGGAGGGTTACCTGGTATTTTAGTATACATTGCTATCCACAATGGCATAGTCTTTAAAGGTTGACTTCCATCAGGTAATTTAAAATCATCATAAAGTTCAATAAAGAAAGTCCCTGTGTATAACATCAATCTTCTTCTAGTTTTTTTCTCAAAACATTTTTTAAACCTTTCTATCCAATCTATTAATGCCTTTGTACTTATTTTATTATCTACAGGAGCTTCTACATCTAATACGGGGAATAAATCTCCATAATTTTTATTTCCAAATCCCTCCTGTAATATGTTAATAAAATCATTACATTGTGAGTCAGCAGTAGTTAAATCATAAGAAGGTATCGCATAGTGATAAGCACCTACTGGTATTCCGTAATCCCTTGCTGCTTTTGCATACTCTAAGAACTTTCTATCTGCTCTAAATCTTCCAGATCCAGAACCGGAAGCTCTTAAATATAAAAAGTCAATAGTTCTTGCTAAAGTTTGAAAATTAACATTTTGAGTGTATTCATTTATGTCTATTCCAAAAGTACTATTAGGATTTTTATTTTGCATTTTTCCTCCAAGAAAAATTATCTCTATATCAGTTTATTAACTATGTTCCTAAAAGGTTACTCCAATATTTAAATAGCACGCTTTAGTTTAATATAGAAACTTATATCATTTCCTATACAATCAGCCCAAATTTCTCCATCATGTAGCTTAACTATATTTTTTGATATAGCTAGCCCAAGACCACTTCCTTTAACATTAGAATTTCTAGCTTCATCTACTCTGTAAAATCTATCAAATAATCTTTCAATCTTTTCTTTAGCAATATTTTCACCCTTATTTCTAATTACTATGGTTACATACCCATTATCTTCAAATGAATATACTACTACTTTTCCAGGTTTAAATGAATATTTAATTGCATTAGAAAATAAATTTTCAATGACCCTAACCATTTTACTGGCATCTATTTCTACAATAGATTTTTCATCTACAAATTTCTTTTCTACTTCTATCTCATTTTCTTCAAATATAGGAATATATTCTTCTATAATTTGTGATAAAAATTCAACAATATTTACTTTACTCTTTTCTAAAGCTACACCTTGGTTATTAATCTTAGTATATTCAAATAAATCTTCTATTAATTCTTTTAATTGATTAGATTTATTAAATGCAATATTTAAGTATTCCTTCATCATTCCTTCATCTTCATACTTATGATCTTTAACTAACCCTATATATCCCATAACAGATGTTAATGGAGTTCTTAAATCATGTGAAACATTAGTAATAAGTTCAGTTTTAGTTTTCTCAGATCTTCTTTCTGCTTCCATTCTATTTTGAATTTCAGAAGCCATATTGTTAATATTTTCAGCTAGGTTTTTAATTTCATCCTTACCTTTTTCTTCTACTCTATGAGATAAATCTCCACTAGAAATTACTCTAACCCCCGCAGCAATTTCCTCTAAGTACTTCATCTTTTTATTTGTAACTATTATAAATATTGAAATAAATACTATTACAGATAAAAAAAGGGCTAAAAAAGAGTTCTTATCAGTATAATATTCATACGATATATATGGTGTTGGTGCTTCATAGTACACAAGATAAGCTCTATCACCACTTATGTTAACTGGGTAAAGATAAGTTCTTTCAGCACCTTCCTCTTGAATAGTATTGCTTTTATCCAAAATAGTATATATATCTAACTTATCTTGGCCATCCCCATTTATATTATAAAGAATTTTACCATCTAAATCTGTTAAATATATTTTTGCTTTTCCATTATTAAACTTATTTAATATATCAGTTATTGCTTCTTCATCATCTAAGCCATTTATTTTAGGTGAATTATTTGTAGCATTATAACTATTCTCACTAGAAGTTAATTCCCTAGCAATACTATTAGCTTTAGATTGAATTTCACCTAAATCATATTCTATCCTTGTACTAACCCTATTTTTTGCAAGCATTTTATTAGAAAATCCATAAAATAAGAATGCAGTAGCAAAGCATATAGCAAAGACTACCATAAGCTCAAATCTTATACTTTTTTCTATATTTCTTAGTATCCAATCAAAAACACCTCTAACTTTAAGTCCAATTTTTGAATTATAAATTTTATAAAACATCCTTTTGAAAAGGTTTTTAATCCTTTTTAAAAATCCAATTTTCTCTTTTTTCTTCTGTTCTTTTTTTCTACCTATCAATTTTATAGCCTACCCCCCATACAGTTTTAATATATTTAGGCTTTCTAGGGTCCTCTTCTATCTTTTCTCTAACCTTTCTTATATGTACCATAACTGTATTATCAGACTGCATAAAGTCTTGTTTCCATACACTACTATAAATATTTTCTATACTAAACACCTTGCCTCTATTTTCTCCAAGTAAAACTAATATATCAAACTCTGTTGGAGTTAATTTTATTTCTTCTCCATCCTTAAATACTTCGTGAGTTTCTAAATTAACAGTTAATTCATCTATTTCTAATATATTTTCTTCTTGTATTTGAATATCTGCCTTAGAAGTGATATGGTTAAATCTTTTATATCTTCTAAGTTGAGATTTCACTCTAGCTACTAACTCTAATGGATTAAATGGTTTTGTTAAATAATCATCTGCTCCAGTATTTAATCCTAAAATCTTATCCATATCTTCAGATTTAGCAGAAAGCATAATTATAGGCATTTCCCTTGCCTCTCTAATCTTTAAACATGCTTCTATACCATTTACTTTAGGCATCATTATATCTAAGATAATTAAATCAACCTCATTTTCCTCTAAAATCTCTAACGCTTCTTCCCCATTTTCAGCCTTTAGAGTTTCATAGCCTTCACCCTTTAAATATATATCTATTAGGTCTCTTATTTCTTTCTCATCATCAACTATTAATATTCTTTCTTTACTCACAACATCCACTCCCTTTCAGTTCTAAAATCAGTTTACCATACTCTAAACCTTTATCTATATTTTAAATAAAATATCTTAATAATTAATCTTAAAATTTCTTAAAAAAAACTTAAATAAAAGTATAAATAACATAGTTTTTATTTGCATCGTTATTCTTCTTATATAGTAAAAATGCTACACATTTTAAGTACAGCATTTTATTAACTATGCAATTTTATTATATAAATTATCTCGTATGCACTTTTAGTTATCCTATATTTATTTTCTTTTGTTTTCTATATGTAAAAGCTTATTTTTTTATAATTAATTAGCAACTTCTGTTCTTTTAATTAGAACATTAAAAATAATTACTATAATTAATACTATAGGAAAGAAACTTGCAGCTATAATTCCAAATTTAATATTATCATTAAATATACCAGATACTGTACCTACTACTGTAGGTCCAATGGAACAGCCTATATCTCCTGCTAAAGCTAAGAATGCAAACATCATAGTTCCACCTCTTCTTACTTTTGAAGATGCAATACTAAATGTTCCTGGCCAAAGAATACCAACTGATAAGCCACAGTATGTTTATAATTAAATTTCAAAATAATTCTCCATTCTATAAAAAATACATATTATCTTATGACTTATATTTAAATAATATTTTAATCAATAAGATAATATGTATTTTAGTTTTTCTACAATGCTCCAAAAGCTAATATTAGAGCACCAAATACTATTGATACCATTGACATTAACTTGATTAATATATTTATTGATGGTCCAGTTGTATCCTTAAATGGATCTCCTACTGTATCACCAACTACTGCTGCTTTATGACATTCTGATCCCTTGCCTCCAAGAACTCCTGATTCAATATATTTCTTAGCATTATCCCAGGCTCCTCCTGAATTTGACATCATTATTGCCATTGCAAATCCTGTTACTGTTGCACCTGCAAGTAATCCTGCCACTCCATTTGGACCTAGAATTAATCCTACAATAACTGGAGTTGCTATTGCGATTATAGCAATTGTAATAAGTTCTTTTTGAGCAGACCTTGTGCAAATATCTACACAAGATTCATAATCTGGTTCTCCCTTACCTTCCATAATACCAGGAATTTCTTTAAATTGTCTTCTTACTTCTACAACTATTTTTGAAGCAGCTCGTCCAACTGCATCCATTGTTTTTGCTGAAAATAAGAATGTTACCATTCCACCTATAAATAAGCCTATAAGAACTTGTGGGTTTAATATAGATAAATTAAATTCAAAATTTATTGAGCCATTTTTAACTATATTATCAATGGAGTCTTTATAAGCTGCTATAAATGCAAGGGCTGTAAGCGCTGCTGATCCTATAGCAAAGCCTTTTCCTGTTGCTGCTGTTGTATTTCCTAATGAGTCTAACGCATCTGTTCTCTTTCTAACTTCTGGATCTTGTTCAGACATTTCTGCAATTCCACCTGCATTATCTGCAATTGGACCATAAGCATCTGTTGCAAGAGTAATTCCTAAAGTAGATAGCATACCAACTGCTGATATCGCTATTCCATATAATCCTAAATTAAAATCACTACCTCCACCTGATAAATTAAAGCTTATAAGTACTGATATAGCTACTATTATAACTGGAATAGCTGTTGACATCATTCCAAGGGAAAGTCCTCCAATTATTATAGTGGCTGGTCCTGTTTTACTCATATCAGCTAAATTTTTAGTAGGTTTATAACTATCTGAAGTATAGTATTCTGTAAAGAATCCTATTAACATACCTGCAAAAAGTCCTGATAAAATACTAAAGTAAACACCTATGTTTTCTGAACCTAAAAGAGATCTTACAATAAAGAAAGAACCAACAGCAACGATTACAGATGATATATAAGTTCCTCTTCTTAATGCACTTAGAAGATTCTTTTGACTTGCATCTTCTTTTGCGCTTACAAAGAAACTTGAGAAAATAGAAGCTACTACTCCTAAAGTTGCAACTAATAATGGAACTGCTACTCCATTTCTTGATAGCCCTGCTGCTACTGCTAAAGCGCAAGATGATATTAATGAACCTACATATGATTCATAAAGGTCTGCCCCCATTCCAGCTACATCACCAACATTATCACCAACATTAACTGCAATAACGGCTGGATTTCTAGGGTCATCTTCTGGAATCCCAGCTTCTACTTTTCCTACTAAGTCAGCTCCTACATCTGCTGCCTTTGTAAAAATACCACCACCAACTCTTGCAAATAAAGCCATTGATGAAGCTCCTATACCGAAAGTTAATATGTTATTTGTAACTTGTAGTAATCTGTCAGCTTCTGCTAAATCACTATAATACCAGTCTAAAAATACATATCCAGCTGCTATATATA
>JAEZAL010000166.1 GCA_023427705.1 Bacillota bacterium
AAACTTCGTTTCCCACTTTAATGACACCAGTGATCCAGAGCGTGGGCACCCTGGGCTGATGAACAGCTATATTAAGCTGCTAATGCAAAATTGTCTTCTGCGTTTATCTTTAATGCATACTTTATTATCGAGGTGACATGCTTGCCTCGGCCCGCTTATCAAACCCATCTTACCCCCGTCGAAGCCAAAACGCCCCCAGGTTAAAATTGGTTTAACGCGAATATTCAATTTTCATTCCGTGTTGTAATTATATATTATAAATTTTTTTCTGTCAACAATCTTAAATCATGCATTTTATCTATGTTTTTCCTTTTTCTAATATCTTTTTCTACTAAAATTAATCTAATTCTCTATTGATATTGTCATAAAAGTTTCTTTCAATAATTATTACTTAATCGAACTAAATATACAGTACCATTGCCCCATAGATTTATATATTTTAATTCAATAGTTCAAACCTATTCAGTTATCTTTTTTGACATTATAAAATTTTTTTCTATATCTTTTATTATACTATATCCTACTTTTAAATAAAGTTTCTTAACTTTTACGTTGTGTCTAAATACTCCTATTCGTAATTCCTTTATATCATATCTTTTTGCTATATTCTCTAATAAGATTAAAGTATTATATCCATATTTATTACCTCTATACTGTTCATAAATTAAGAAATCTCCAATAAATCCCCAGTTCTTTCCTTTTATAAACCATATTATACCTATCTTTTCCCCTGCAAGCATAATATTATATAGAAATGTATCTTTTGTTTTAAAGCCTTCTTGAAACATTTCATCATACTCGCATTTTGCAAAATTATAAGCTTCTATAAAAGTTTAAAAACTACAACTTAAAAGTAATTCTTCGCTGTAGTTTTTAATAGCAGCATCAGTGTAATTATTATAATCTTCTAAGGACATCTCTTGTAATATAATATTTTCCATAGTACTTTGCCCCTTTAATAAATACTACTTTTTCTAAAATTTAAGTTGAGTTATCTTATATAAAAATTAGTATATTATCTTTATCATAATTAAAGTTTTCTCATAAATTAACAGTTTTCAATAATATAATCTGCTACTTCTGTTGGAGTAAGTTTTGATACATCTATCTTTTGTGTTAATAAACTATTATAATACTTAAGTCTTGCTAAACTTCTATTAATAATTTCATCAGTTCTAATACCTTTATCTACATCGTTTTTTAATCTAAGTTTCAGAGATTCCTCATCACAAACTAAAGATATTAAATGTAAATCACAATTTTTAGTATTTAATCTATTTAAAATTTCATCTATAATACTTTGTTCATGCATAACCCAACAAAAAATAATATTTTCATATATTGAAGATTCAATAAAATTATTTAGTAAGAAGCAAATGTTGTCCATTACTATCCTTTTAGTTTCATCATTCACTATAAATGGATTCATATCCCAACACCAATCTCCATCAAGAAAAACACTGTTATTTAGTTTCATTTTTATTATTTGGCAGGTAGTAGTTTTTCCAACACCCATAGTTCCACCAATTAAATATAAATGTTTCATATAAATCACTTTCCTTTATATTTATTTTATAAGCAGAATTTATTTCTATGACAATCACTACTACTAAGCTTAAATATAATTATTTATGAATTCATTTATATTTTTATATCTATTAACCTTTAGTCCAACCTTTTCATATTCTTCTAGGTATTTATTTAATATATTATCAAATGCTTTAGCTGTTTCATATAAATCTTCTGGATTAAAACCTAAAAGAACATTATATTTGGGTATGCTTATTTCAATAGCTATCTCATCTAATGTATTTTGAAAACTATTCATACTCATAAAGGCTAAGTGTGGGTTTTTAGTCTCTACTGCATAATACATTTTATTACGCCAATTTGAAAAAAACTCTTCATAACTACCACGTAAATTATCTGCGTTTGGCAATTCTTTTTCTTTTAGAATAATGCTTCTTTTCTTATCCATTAATTTTTGTATTTCTGCAATTAATTCTGTGGAATATTCTTTTATCTTATCCAAGCTATCTGCTTTAATTATTTTATCTATATTTTCTATTAAGCACTCTGGTTTTTCTTGTAGTTCTTTTAATTCATCATAAGTTCTCTTAACTCCCAGTTTAAAATATGATTTATTAATTAAACAAATAGCAGATTCTAAATAATATATTAATTCACCTGCATAAACTCTACTCTTATCTAATTCTTTAGAGATCATAATATTTGCATAGTTTTTATAAGCATGTCCCATAGTCTCTTCTACTTTTTCATAATCCTTTACTGTAAATGGTGATTTAAGAATTTCTTCTACTGATTCTCTAAGTTCTTCTATCCGTTTAATATACTTTTCCTCTGCACAATATACAATCTTTGAACACATCAATTTAGAAATATTAGGATTATTATATCTAGCATCATTTTCAAGCGATTCCCAAGTTGTACAGTAAATATCATGTCCTACTTCTAAATCATCTTGTATAAAAGCTTCCCCTAACTGCCATCCTTTATCATCATTGATAACAATAAGCAGGTCTAAATCTGATTTTTCATAAATATCTCCAGTTAAAAATGAACCATAAATACCTATAAGTGCAACAGATGATGGACACACTTTATCTGACTTTTTAATTATAGCTTTTATTATTTTCTCATTCCTTTTTTGAAGTTCATTCTTAAAGTCCTCACTAATACTTACTTCTTCTATGAGTTCTTCCTTATTCCCCATAACCATATAAAGACTCCAACCTATAATACTAAATTAATTGAGTTATTAAAACGCTAGTTAATTTAATGA
>JAEZAL010000322.1 GCA_023427705.1 Bacillota bacterium
GGATTAACATCTGATAATATTCAAGGTGGAGAAACAGATAAGGCTCCTTCTAAAGTAACAGTTGGAGGAGTAGAATTAACATTTGATTCTGGTTCAGAACTAAATGGATATAAATTCTTAGTTGGTAATATAACAGCAGGAACTAGAACATCAGCTATTATAGATGAAAAAGCAAAAACAATAACTATAAATGGAGATTTTGTTACTACAGATGCAATAACAGCAAAAAATATTCAAGATTCACTAACAAGAGCTTTACAAGAAAAAGGAATTAATCAAGGAATAACTGCTACAGGAAAGCCAATGGAAATAGGCGGAGTTGTTTCAGAAGAAACTTTTGGAGGTACTTCTGTTGAGAGTATCAATGAAGATGGAAGTATCAACTTTGTAGATGCTACACAAAATTTAAAATCTTATGATGGAGAACTTAAAACTTTAAAAATTCCTGATAAAGTTAGAATACCTGGAACAGATACAGAGCTTAGAGTAAAGACTTATACAATAGATAAAAATGGAATTATTAATGGAGTTTTAGAAGATGGTAGAGTAGCTGCTCTTGGACAACTTGCCATGGCAAGTTTTAAAAACCCAGAAGGATTAACTAAGCTTGGTGGTAATTTATATAGTTCTTCAGTTAACTCAGGGGAAGCAGTTATTAAGAGTGGTGTTGGAACATTAAATGATGATAATTCTAAGGGATATGGAGATAACTTACAAGGTATGCTTGAAATGTCCAATGTAGATTTAGCAGAACAATTTACTGATATGATAGTTTCAAGTAGAGCATTCCAAGCAGCAGGAAAGATGATCACTACTGGAGATGAAATACTACAAGATATTATAAATTTAAAGAGATAAGGCTTTAGGTAAAGGCTAATAGTAAATTTACTTTTAGCCTTTAGCTAGAAATATATGATAAAGAGGGTAGATATAATGATAAGTTTAACAGCTATGAATAATAGAGGTTTTATATTAAATGCAGATCATATAGAAAAAATTGAAGAAGTTCCTGAAACTCTAATTACATTAACTAATGGTAAAAAATATATAGTACTTCAAACTGTAGAAGAGGTAGTAGAAAAAGTAATTAAATATAAAAATAAAATAGTTACTTTTAAATTGTAATAGGAGGCAATAAAATATGAAAAAGTCAGACGTATTAACCTCAGTTGGTTTAGTATTAGGAATAGTTTTAATGCTTTATGGAATGCTTATGGGAAGCAGTCTTAGGATATTTTGGGATTTTTCTTCTGTATTAATAACTGGAGGGGGATCAATATCAGCACTTCTAATTACATATTCTTTAGAAGAAGTAATGAATATGGGGAAATTATTTATTGAAGCCTTTAAAGAAAAAAGTTCATCTGGAAGAGATATAATAGAAAGATTTAGTATCCTTTCAAAGAAAGCAAGAAGAGAAGGTTTATTATCATTAGAAGATGATATTTCAGAGATGGAAGACCCATTTTTAAAAAAGGGATTGCAAATGGTTGTTGACGGTATTGAGCCAGAAACAATAAAAGAAATATTAGAACTTGAAATTGGAGAAATGGAAAGTAGACATGAAAGAGGAGCAGGCATATTTTTATCTTGGGGAGCTTATGCACCAGCATTTGGTATGCTAGGTACTTTAATTGGATTAATACAAATGCTTGCAAATTTAACTGATGTAGCTAACATAGCATCTGGTATGGGTAAGGCATTAATAACTACATTCTATGGATCTATAATTGCCAATATGTTCTGTAATCCTATAGCAACTAATTTAAAACAAAAAAGTGAAAAAGAAGTAGGAGAAAGAGAAATGATGCTAGAAGGAATTCTTGCAATACAATCTGGAGTTAATCCAAGAATTGTAGAAGAAAAACTTATAACATATTTACCTCCTAAAGAAAAACTACAATATTTGAATAACAGCATTGAAAATGGAGAAGGAGTTGTTATTTAATGGCGAGAAATAAAAAAGGCAAAAATGGAGGACTAAAAGGAGACGAATGGTTACCAACTTATGCAGATACTGTTACTCTGCTACTTACATTTTTTGTGCTACTATATTCGTTATCTTCAGTAGATTCTGAAAAAACAAAAAGTATATCTAATGCATTTACTTCAATGATGAGTGGAGAAAGAGGAGACTCGATACTAGAATACAATTTGTACAATGGAGAGGTTCCTTTAATAGGTGGAGAAACAGAGCAAGCTATTGAAGGTGGGGAAGAATTAAGCGAACAAAAACAATTATATAATAATCTTAAAAAATTTGTTATTGAACATAATTTACAAAGTGTAGTAGAAATTATTGATGATGAAAGAGGAGTTGCAATTCAATTAAGAGATAATATATTATTTGAGACTTCAAGCTCTGATTTAAGAGAAGAAAGCAAAGATATATTAAATAAATTGTCTACGATTTTAGCATCTATGGAAAATCCAATATTAATTGAAGGTCATACAGATAATAGAGATATAAATACAGTTAAATTTCCATCAAATTGGGAGTTGTCTGCTGATAGAGCTGTAAATGTAGTAAGGTATTTTGTAGAAGTTAAGGGACAAGATCCTAAGAGATTTTCAGCTATAGGCTATGGAGAATTCCAACCAGTAGCACCGAATGATAGTTATGAAGGTATGGCTAAGAATAGAAGAGTAGATATATTAATAGTAACAGCTGATAAGGAGGAAAACTAAATGGCTGGAGAAAAGAAAAATAGAAAAAAAACATTTTTAATTATAGTACTTCTTTTAATTTTTGTTGGAGGAGGGACATTTACAGGAGCTTATATGTATATGAGCAAAAATAATGATTCACAACCAATATTTATAAAAGAAGGATTTGTTGAAATAGGAGAAATATTTGTTAATTTAAGTGATGAAGGTTCAAGAAGATATGTGAAACTTAACATGACAGTAAGCTATGATACATCAAATGAAGACTTATCTAAGGAAATAACAGATAAAAAAATAATAATTAGAGATGTTTCTAACTTTTATATAAAATCTTGTAAAGCTAAAGATTTTGATCCTGCAAATGAAGTGATTTTAAAAGGAAATTTAATTGCTAGAATAAATGAAAAACTTACTAGTGGATTATTAAAAGATATATATATAAGTGAAATCATAGTACAGTAAGGAAGATGAGATAAAATATGGATTTTGCATTATTATTTTTAAAGTTAATATTTGCTTTAGCTGTTGTATTAGGCCTTATGTATCTAACATTTAAATTAAGTGGAGAAAAGCTCAACAGAGTTAATAATGGTAAATATATAAAAATATTAGAAAGAAGCCAAATAGCAAGAGAATCATATATAGCAGTAGTTAAGGTTGGAGAAAAGGGGTATGTATTAAGTATATCCAATAATAAAGTTGAAAAATTGGATGAATTAACCCATGAAGATGTATTGCTTATTGAAGAAAATAAATTAAAAGAGAAAGAAAGAGTAAATGAGCAATATAATGTAGCAATATCAGGATTCAAATCTAAGATTAATAATTTTAGAAAGAAAAATAACTAAAAGGAAGAGTTTTATGAAGAAAAAAAAGTATTTATTCATGATATTTGTAGTAATGACTTTAATATTTACCTTTAGTAAAAATGTTAGTGCAGAGCCTATAAATATACCAGACATTAATATTTCTGTAGGAGGAGAAAATACATCAGCTCAAAATTATGTTGATAATATCAAGTTATTAATAGTATTAACTATATTAACCTTATTGCCATCAATAATAATAATGATGACTTCTTTTACAAGAATAATAGTAGTATTTTCTTTTTTAAAAAATGCATTAGGAGCACAACAATCAATTCCTAATCAAATCCTTATTGGACTAGCTTTATTTTTAACTATTTTTATAATGCAGCCAGTGTATACAGAAATAAATGATAAGGCTTTTAAGCCATTTATGGATAATGAAATAACCCAAGAAGAAGCAATGGAGGCAGGTAGTAAACCATTAAAAGACTTTATGTTAAGACAAACTAGACAAAAGGATTTAGAATTGTTTGCTGAAGCATCAAAAATAAATATGGACGAAATAACTAAAGAAAATATTCCATTGACTGTAGTTATTCCAGCATTTGCAATTAGTGAGTTAAAAACTGCTTTCCAAATAGGATTTTTACTTTTCTTACCATTTTTAATAATAGATATGGTAGTAGCAAGTGTGCTTATGTCAATGGGGATGTTTATGGTACCGCCTGTTATGGTAGCATTACCATTTAAACTTCTTCTTTTTGTTATGGTAGATGGATGGTACTTAATGGTTAAATCCTTAATAATGAGTTTTGGAGGGTAGGTGAAGGAAATGAGTGAAAATTTAGTAATAGGTATAGTAAAAGATGCATTATTTACATCATTAAAGGTAGCAGGACCAATATTATTAGTATCAATATTAATTGGATTAATAATTAGTATATTTCAAGCAACCACTCAAATTCAAGAGCAAACACTAACATTTGTTCCTAAGCTTATTGGAATTGGAGCAGTAGGACTATTATTAGGGAGTTTTATGCTTCATACATTAGTGAGTTTCACACAAAGAATATTTGAATTAATAATTAGAATATCTACTTAGGAGGTAGGTAAGTATGATAAATACAGCCTACTTTTTGGCACTATTTTTAATATTTTTAAGGGTAACTTCATTTTTTATTATGACTAATGTTTTTTTCCCTAAAGGAACACCAAACACGTTAAAAGCTATGTTTTCATTAATTTTTGCTTTTGCACTATTAGGTGGAATAGATTATACAAGTATTCAAGAAGTAACTAGCAATTATTTCTTAATAATTTATATGTTTTTTGAAGTTACAAATGGGATAATACTTGGATTGATTTCCAATATAGCTTTTGAAGTAGTACTTATGGCAGGAAGTTTAATAGATGTACATATAGGACTAAGTATGGTTAATACTATAGATCCTAATAGTGAGACAAATACAACTATAACAGGTAATTTACTGCATTATGTAGCATTAGTAATTTTCTTTATAGTAGATGGGCATCATATGTTAATTAAATCCTTAATAGAGAGCTTTATATTATTACCTATTGGAAAAGGATTGCTTTATGGAGATACTATGATGACTATGATTGAAATTATTGCAAATTATTTTGTAATAGGTTTGAAAATAGCATTACCAATAGTATTAATAATATTATTAGCAGATGTTTGTATGGGATTAATATCAAGAGCAGTTCCACAAATAAACGTAATGATATTAGGACTACCTGTAAAAATGCTAATAGGAATTATAGCAATATCTATATCTTTACCAATTATAATTAAATTATTTTTAAATAATATTAGCTATCTTCCTGATATATTTAGAAAAATTATAACTACTGCCCCACTAATATTCTTAATTGGAGCAGATGAAAAAACAGAAGAAGCTACACCAAAAAAGAAAAGTGATTCTAGAAAAAAAGGACAAGTTCCAAGAAGTAAAGATGTAGGTTTAGCAATTACTATGATAGCTACCACACTAGTTATTGTAACAATAAGTGGATTTATAGTATCAACATTAAGAGATGGAGTAATTTATTTCCTGGGTGATATGGGTACTATGGAGCTAACAGAAAATAGTTTAAATTCAATAAATAAATTAGCTGTAAGTAAGGCGGCTATAGCTATTATGCCAGTTGTTTTACCTATTATGATAGCTGGAGTTGCAGCTAGCTTAATTCAATCTGGATTTTTAGTTGTTAAAGATGCTATAAAACCCTCTCTAGGAAAATTAAATCCTATTAATGGATTTAAAAATATGTTTTCAAAAAAATCCTTAGTAGAGCTAGTAAAAAATTTGATTTTAATATCTATTATTATCTATATAGCATTTACATATATAAGAGATAATTTTGATAAAATAATGCAAATTGGTAATCTTTATTTACCATCATTAGGAGGAGAAGTAAAGTCATTATTACTAGGGATTTTTGTTAAGATATGTATTTTGTTAGTTATTGTAGCTATTTTAGACTATGTAGTTCAATATATACTTTTCCAAAAGGATATAAGAATGACAAAACAAGAAATTAAAGAAGAGTATAAGCAAATGGAAGGTGACCCACAAATTAAATCAAAGATAAAACAAAAGCAAAGAGAGATATCTCAAAGAAGGATGATGCAATCAGTGGGGGAAGCTACAGTAGTAATAACAAATCCTACTCACCTAGCAGTTGCAATTAAGTATACAGAAGGCGAAATGGAAGCACCAAAAGTAGTTGCAAAAGGTGCAGATAATATTGCTATAAAGATAAAAGAACGAGCTATGGAATCTAAGGTTCCAATAATAGAAAATAAGCCTTTAGCAAGACTGTTATATGAAACAGTTGATATAGACAAGGAAGTTCCACAGGATATGTATCAAGCAGTAGCAGAAGTATTAGCTATGATATATAAATTAGATAAAAAGAAAAAAGGTACTAGAAAATAAAGGATGGGGTAAGGTTGCTTGTAAATAATAAAATTAATTTAAAAAAGAATACAGATATATTAGTAGCCTTTGGTGTTTTAGGTATTGTTTTAATGATAATAATACCACTACCGCCAGTAATATTAGATATTTTATTAGCATTTAATATTACATTATCAGCATTAATTATAATGATAACAATGTTTACTACTAATGTATTACAATTGTCTGTGTTTCCAACGCTATTATTAGTAACGACATTATTTAGACTAGGTCTTAATATTTCATCTACAAGACTTATATTAAGTGAAGGTAATGCAGGTAGCATAATTGAAGCCTTTGGCGAATTTGTTATTGGAGGTAATTATGTTGTTGGTATTATAATTTTCTTAATTATAATAATTATACAATTTATAGTAATAACTAATGGTGCTGGAAGAGTTTCAGAGGTTTCAGCAAGATTTACATTAGATGCTATGCCAGGTAAGCAAATGAGTATAGATGCAGATTTAAATGCTGGTTTAATAGATGAAACAACAGCAAGAAAACGTAGAGAAGACTTACAATCTGAAGCAGATTTTTATGGTTCTATGGATGGTGCTTCTAAATTCGTAAAAGGAGATGCTATTGCAGGAATAATTATAACAATAATTAATATAGTTGCAGGTATTATAATTGGAGTAATGAGTGGTATGAGTTTGGCACAAGCTGGAGAATTATATACAAGACTTACTATAGGAGATGGATTAGTTAGCCAAGTGCCAGCATTATTAATATCAACAGCATCAGGTATATTAGTTACTAGATCAGGTTCATCTGATAATTTTGGTAAAACATTTAGTAAACAACTTACTGCATTTCCAGTAGCGCTTGGAATAGTATCATGTGTAATGCTATTTTTAGCTATAATACCTGGAATGCCAAGATTTCCATTTTTATTGGCTGCCTTTACAGGTGGTGTTTCTACATATTTATTAATAAAGGAAGATCAAAAATCTCAAGAGTTAGAAATTGCAAGAGTTGAAGAAGAATATACTGAAATGGAAAGAAAAGAGCCAGAAAATGTAATGAGTTTAATTTCAGTAGAACCAATGGAAGTTGAGATTGGTTATGGATTAATACCATTAGCAGATGAGTCAACTGGAGGAGATTTACTACAAAGAATTGCTTCAGTTAGGAGACAATGTGCTATTGAAATGGGAATAGTTGTACAGCCAATTAGAATTAGAGATAATCTTCAATTGAAAACAAATGAATATGTAATAAAAATTAGAGGAACGGTAATTGCTTCTGCTGAGCTTATGGCAAATATGCTACTTTGTATGGATCCATCTGGAGATAATTCTCAAATTGCAGGAATAAGGACTGTAGAGCCAACTTTTAATCTTCCAGCTATATGGATAAATAAAGATCAAAGAGAAGAAGCAGAAATTAAAGGATTGACAGTTGTAGATCCAACAACAGTTATGGTAACTCATTTAACTGAAACTATTAAATCACATTCATATGAATTATTAGGAAGACAAGAAGTTCAATTAATAGTTGAAAATACTAAAGAAAAGTATAGTGCAGTAGTTGATGAGCTTATTCCAGATCTTATGACTATAGGAGAACTTCAAAAGATATTACAAAATCTTTTAAAGGAAAAAGTTCCTATAAAAGATATGGTTACTATAATGGAATCCTTAGCTGATAATTCAAGATTAACAAAGGATTTAGAATTATTAACAGAGTATGTAAGGTTTTCTCTTGCAAGAACTATATGTAATCAAATTATAGATGAAGAAA
>JAEZAL010000030.1 GCA_023427705.1 Bacillota bacterium
GATATACCAAAACATATGCTGAATGGATTTCACAAGAGTTAAAATGTGATTTAAAGTCAGCTTCCGATGTTGTAAGTGATGAACTAGAAAAATACGATTTGATTATTTATGGGGGAGGGCTTTATGCCATAGGTATTAATGGTATAAATTTAATAAAGAAAAACTATAATTTATTGGCTAACAAAAAGTTAATAGTTTGGGCAACAGGTTCAAGTCCTGGAAGAAAAGATGAACTTAAACAAGTATGGGAACATAATTTTACCGAAGAGCAATTGAAGCATATTAAGAGATTTTACTTAAGAGGCGGGTTTGATTATAAAAGATTAAACACAGCTGATAAGATTTTAATGAGAATGTTAAAAATAAAGTTAAAATTAAAGAAAGATAGAACAGAAGATGAGCAAGGAATGTTAGATGCATATGATATTGCTGAATATCACTGTAAAAAAGAAAATATAAAAGATTTAATCGAATATGCAAAAGAATATACTAATAATTTAGCATAGTGTTTAAAAGTTAAATCATATATAGTAAGTTATTTTTGAAAGAATTTTATGACATAAAACCTCTTTTTTATAATAAAGATAGTATAGAATTACTAAATTATTATAATTTGGAGGTTTTTATTTATGCTTAATATTAATGGAATTATACTTGCAGCTGGTTTATCTAGTAGAATGTATGATTTTAAACCTCTTCTAAAGATAAAAGAAAAAACTATAATTGAACATTGCATTGATAATATGATAAATGCTGGTATAAATCAAATCGTTGTAGTACTTGGATATCGTGCTGAAGAAGTAGAAAAAATTCTTATAAGTAAATATAAATATCATAATGTAGTATTCATATGCAATAAAGAATATAGATATACTGATATGCTAGAATCTATAAAGATTGGAATAGGGGCACTTGAAAAGTGTGATGCATTTTATATTCTTCCTGGTGATATGCCAGCTATTAATAAAAATACATTTATTAAGTTAAGAGATGTAATGTATAGAAATGATGTTTTAGTAGCTTTTCCTACTATTAAAGGTAGACGAAAACATCCACCATTAATTTCATGGGAGTGTAAAAAATATATTCTTAACTTTAAAGGCAATAATGGATTAAGAGGTGTTTGGCAGGAATATGAAAATAAAAATAAAATAGCAACAATTCCAGTTGAAGATTTTGGATGTATGATAGATGCAGATACAAAAGAGGATTTCAAGCTTTTAGTAGATTATATGAATATAAATAATTAAAGTTTAGAGGAAATTTTATTATTAAATAATTTAAATTTATGGGAGGGGACTATGGGAAATATAAGTGATTCTATAAAGAAAAAAGATCATGATGAAAAAATGAATGGTACAGCACTCTATGTAGATGATTATGTAATGGAAGATATGCTTTATGGCAGGCTATTACGTTCTAAGAAAGCAAAAGCACTTATTAAAGATATTATTATTCCAAAATTACCAGAAGGATATCTTATTGTTGATAAAAAAGATGTAACAGGGGTAAATCAGGTTCATATTGTACTTGATGATACGCCAGTTTTTGTGGAGGATACTGTAGAGTATATAGGTGATGCAATTTTAATGGTTGTAGGACCTGAATTAAAGGAAGTTGAAAGAATTTTAAATGAGATAGTTGTAGTGTATGAGGACTTAATACCAATTATTGATATGAGAGAATCTGATACTGTCTTTTTTAACTATAATTATGAAAAAGGTAATATAGAAAAAGCTTTAGAAGAAGCAGATTTTGTTTTTGAAGAAACATTTCAAACTGGCTATCAAGAACAAGCATATCTTGAAACCCAAGGGATTATTGCTTATCCACATGAGGGGCGTATGACAGTTAGAGGCTCATTACAATGTCCATACTATGTTTATAAAGCATTAGTAAAAGCCTTAGGATATGAAGAAAAAGATGTTCAGGTTATTCAAGATGTTACTGGAGGTGGTTTTGGAGGTAAGGAAGATTTTCCATCAATACTTGCTTGTCAAACTGCAGTTGCTGCTAAAAAAGCAAATAAGCCAGTAAAAGTGGTATTTGATAGAAGCGAAGATATGGAGTTTACTCCAAAGAGGCATCCATCAATATCAACATACAAGATTGCTGTTAAAAATGGAGAAATTACTGGTATGGATATTGACATCACATTTAATAGTGGAGCATATACAACTCTTTCACCAGTAGATTTGCAACGTGGCATTATATGTGCAAGTGGAGTGTACAATGTAGATAATCTTAGAGTTTTTGGGAAAGCTGTAAAAACCAACACTGTACCATGTGGAGCATTTCGTGGATTTGGAGCCCCACAAACCTTCTTTGCAGTTGAAATGGCTATGGATCATGTTGCAAAGGAGCTAAATATGGATTCTCTTGAGCTTAAAGAAAAATATATTGTAAAACAAGGTGATGAAACCTCAACCAGTGGTAAATATCATTTTCCTGTGCCATTACCTGAAATGATTGAGAGGCTAGATTACCTTAGTAGTTATAGGGAAAAGAGAAAATTATATAAAAATCAAACAGGAAGATATAGAAAAGGAATTGGAATGGCATTATTTTTTCATGGATGTGGCTTTACAGGAAGTGCTGAACGAGACCTTATAAAAGCAGTTGCAAGAATTAGAAAAAATGCAGATGATACTGTAGAAATTTTAGCTAGTAATACAGATATAGGACAAGGTATTAAAACTACTTTTTCTAAGATAGTGGCGGATACTCTTGAAATTCCCTATGATAAAGTAATTATTGAAAATGCGGATACTGACCGTGTACCAGATTCAGGACCTACAGTAGCAAGTCGTTCTTTGATGACTGTTGGAAAGTTACTAAAAGCTGCAGCAGAAAGACTTAAAAAGGAATGGAAATCAGGAGAGGAACAAATTATAGAAGAAAAATTTATTGAGCCAGATTTTGTAATACCATTTAATTTAGAAAAATTTAAAGGAGATGCCTATCCAACATATTCTTGGGCTGCAAATGTTATAGAAGTTGAAGTGGATACGCTTACAGCTTTAACTAAAATTACAGGGGCATGGGGAACTTATGATGTTGGAGTGCCAATAGATTTAAATATTATATTAGGACAAATGGAAGGTGGATTCTTACAAGGAATTGGCTATGCATCTATGGAGCAGATGGAATGTAATGATAAAGGTATAATACGTAATAATAGCTTTAGTGATTATATAATTCCAACAGCGGTGGAAGTGCCAAAACTTGTTGCTGAAATTATTAGTAATCCATACACTCATGGACCTTATGGGGCAAAGGGAGCAGGAGAACTTGGACTTGTTGGTGCAGCACCAGCTTATTTAGAAGCAGTTGAAAATGCACTTGGAGCAAGTTTAAATAAGATACCATTTACAACAGAAGATACTATGAAAGTTTTACAGGAGGTGCTTAAATAATGATAAAATTTATTCTTAATGGTAAAGAAGTTACATCAAATGCAAAAGGTAATGAGCGATTACTTGATGTACTTAGAAATGATTTAAGTATTACAGGAGTAAAATGTGGATGTAAAGAAGGAGAATGTGGAGCTTGTTCAGTTATACTTGATGGGAAATTAGCTAATAGTTGTATGGTAGCAATAGGAAGTATTGAAGGAAGTACAGTAACAACTATAGAAGGATATAGTAAAACAGAAAGATATAAAGTACTTGATAAGGCATATGCATCTTTTAGTGCTGTACAATGTGGATTTTGTATTCCAGGTATGGTACTTGCATCAGAATGTATACTTGATAAAAATCCAAATCCAACAGATGAAGAAATTCGTGATGGGATATCAGGAAATCTTTGCAGATGTACTGGCTATAACGCTGTAGTTAATGCTATTAGAGTTGCAGCTAAGGAGGGAAAAGGGCTATGGTAAATGGATATAATCCAACTTCATTAAAGGAAGCTTTAGATATAATTTCAAAGGAAGAAGTTACCCCATATAGTGGAGGAACTGATTTAATGATTGAAGCAAAAGAAGATGTAAAATATTTGTTTATTAATAAGATACCAGAACTTAAAAAAATTATAGAAGATGATGAATATATTTATATTGGAGCTACTTGTACATTTACAGATATACTTGAAAGTGATATAACTCCAAAGATTTTAAAAGAAATGGTAGCTGAAATTGCAGCACCAGCAATAAGAAATCTAGGAACAGTTGGAGGCAATATCTGTAATGGATCACCAAAAGGAGATAGTTCATTAATATTTGTTGTTACAGATTCGAAATTAAGACTTGCAAGTAATAGAGGAGAAAGGATAGTTCCTATTAATGAATTTTTCTTAGGAAGAAATAAAACAGCTATTAAATCTGATGAATTATTAGTTGAAATTATTATGAAAAAAACAGGGATAGATAACTATTCTTTTACAAAAGTAGGGCCAAGGAAGGCTTTAGCAATTGCTAGGGTATCTTTTGCAGGAATTCTTGATATTTCAAATAATAAAATAAATAATTTAAGTACAGCTTTTGGAGCAGTTAGTGATGTAATTTTAAGAAGACCAGATATTGATAAAATGCTTATAGGAAAAACTATTGAAGAGGCAAAAAATATAAAAGAGGAATATTTAGAAGCATACAATAAAGCAATTGTTCCTATTAGAGGCAGAGTTTCTGCAGAGTATAGAAAAATAGTATGTATGAATTTACTTAAAGATTTTCTTGAAAGCAATGGAATTTAGAAAATTAATAGATGTATAAAAATATTAATATCCAAATTAAATAAACATAAAATATCCTTTATAAGATAAATTTTTAAATTATGAAACTTATAAAGGATATTTTTTTAAAAATAAATAATAGACTCATTAATAATTTTATCTCTTTTTTTATGTTTATTAGCATAATTTTTAAATTATGGTATATTATTCTTATTTTATATGAAATTAAATTCCATATAATGTATAATAAGAATATGTATTATTACGCAATTGTATTTTATTACTACTAATAAGGGAGAGATTACAATGAAGAATATAGAATATAAATTTATTAAGTTGCCATATATTAAAATAATGAACTTAGGAAAGAAAGATGATAATGATAGAAGAATACCACTATTAGAGGAAAGTTTTAATTCCTTAGGTAAAGAGGGCTTTGAATTAGTAAAGATTTATTGGTGGGAAGGATTGGCACTTTTTAAAAGAGAAAATGAATAATCTTAAACTATTAGCAAATATATTAAATTGTGAAGTGAAAAATGGGAGAGGTTGTATGGTTAAAATATTTAAAAATAAATTTATAATAGTATTAATTTTATTAATTATATTTTTTCTTACAAGTATATTGGTCTTAAGAAATAGAAACTCAACTAAAGAAGAAACTGAAACAAGTAAAAATTTAAATAAAGATGAAGTTAATATAGAGGATAATGTTGAAAATATAATAGATTCTTTGAGTAATACAATAATTAATAATAAATATGAAAACATAATAGAAGATAATTCAATTTATATTGTAGATTTAGAAGCTAGAAATAACGTTATTGCTGAAGAATATGGAAGGGCAGTTAGGTTGTTTAATAATTTTGCTAATGAAAATTCATTAAACTTAACTTATTTAGAACCTATTGAAGATAGAATTTCAAGGTTTGAAGGTATTGCTGAAGGTCAAGTTAGTATGTTGTTACAAAGATTATCTGATTTAGGAGCAGAAACAGTAAATTATTTTACAGATGAAGAAGGTTTAAATATTGATTTAAGTATAGGAAATAAAGAGGCAGTTTTAAAAGATACTATGATAAGTATTAGAGAGACTTATTCTGATATACTTTATAAAGCATCGATAGAAAATATTGATAGTAGTTTTAAGTTTAGTACTTCTAAATTAAATGATTTTAGAAGGATGATTATTGATGATAATTCATTAAATTATGATTTAGTAGATGATTATATTTCAAAAGTTATTTCAGGTGAATATAGTAACGAATCAGCATACTTAAATAAAATAGATAAAAATATATATGAAACTATTATAGTAGATAAAAATACTTGTTATTATAAATTGGTTTATAACCCTTTACTATAAATTTAAATTATTTATTGTTATCAAACATATATTAATAAAAATGCTGTATTATTTAAAAATTAATATATAAATATTTTGTGGTGAATAATTCAAATATGTTAGGAATTAATTTATAGTAAGCAATTGTATAAAATAGTTCATTACTTTATATAACAAGGGGAGATTTATGAGAAAGTCATATTATATTTTAATATTATTTTTAATATTAATCTTGGGTAGTTTTTATATCTTTAATTTTGAAATTATGAAAAAAGATTTTTATAGCGTAGATAGTGAAATTAAAGAGTTTGAAATTGAACCTAAAGATATTATTTATAGCGTAAACAGTTATTATAGCATTAATGAAGAAGGATTATCAGAAGTTAATGAGTTAACTAAAGAGGTTGATTTGATATTTAACAGTACATTAGCAAAGCATGGTGATGAATATAAAGTCTTTATCACTTATGAATGGCTTAAAAATATTAAACTAAGGTCATATGCAATAGTTATGTGTTTTTCAGATGATGAACCTGATTCCATGGAAACATCTTTTTCACGTCAAAGATTTGAAAGAAAAACACTCAATAGTAAATGGAAGTTAAAAAACGTTAGAAAAAATGTATGCTATAATATGGATACTAATAGAGGGTATATATGGACTAATATGGTTGGAGATAGAACACTCTATAACAAAAAAGATATTTATCAAATAGTATTACCTAAAGAAATGATTGATAAATTTTATTTACAGTTTGCATATTCAAAATATGGATATATAAATCCTAAGTTTAATTTAAATAGTTATGGAGTTGAATTTGAAGGAAATAGGAATATTAGTAAAATTGAAATAGATAATTTTAATTTTATTGATGAACAATTTTAAACTATTACGAATTAAAATAATTTTATTTATAAATTAATAAATAAAATTCAAAAGCTAAATGTCATAAAAACTTAACTATGAAAAAATAAATTTCAGATATTAACTTTAAATATGAAGAAATATTATTTTAAAGGAGTTACATAAAATGAAACTTAGTAAGTTAGATTTAATGATTTATATTTATAGTGGAAAATTAACTAATATAGCATATTATATGGCTACACTAATTATAATTATTCCAATATGTATAGTTCTTGTCACTAACACTTCAGTTAATCCATCTTTTAGTAAAATACTAATAGGAATTTCAGGACTTTTTATTATAATAGGAAAACTTTTAGTAGTAATTAATAAGAAGAAGGAAAACAAAAATATTTCAATAGATATGGGGATCCTCACAGGGATTATATTAGCTCTTATAAATTATATTCTAATTTCAAATTAATATTCTATACCATTGACTTGAATGAGTATCTTAAGTTATCTATGGAGAAGTTATTCAGAGAATAATTTATAAGGAGAGAGAAGTTATGAAAAATAAAAAAATATGTCCTAAATGTGATGGTAATAAAATTATTCGCATACCTGGAGAAACTGGAATATATGGAGTAGGAAATAATATAGCATCTGGTTTTTTAAAGGGAACAGTAAATGTTACTAGATATATGTGTTGTAATTGTGGATATATAGAAGAATGGATAGATAGCAAAGAAGATATAATTAAATTAGTACAAAAATATAGTAGAGAATAAAAATTATATTAGGAAAGATAGATATGTAAATTATTTAAGGATTAGTATGAACATAAAGTGAAACTTCTAAATATACTATAATAAAAAAATTAGGAGGAAAGCTATGTTAAGTCGTAAAAGATATGTAATGTTATCTTTAGAATTACACCTATTTTTTGCACGTATCATGAAAGAGCACTCTATTTTTTTAGAGGCAGGATTTACACATAAAAATAATAAACTTGCTAAGGAAGCAGATGAGTACAAGTCACACCTAGAAAAATTTTTATTAGATATTATAAAAATAAGTGATGGTATGATTAGGCAAGAAGTATTAAATTCAGGAGAACTTTACACAGATTATACTCTATCTACAGAAAGAAAAACAGAGCATTACACTGGTATAGAAATTAACTCAAAAATAACAACTATGGAAACGAAAATACAATGTAAAGATTATGAGGATGATGATAATAAAATAGTAGGACATGTTAAAAAAATTAATGCTAAGGCTATAAAAATTCTTGATGGATTAATAGATTTAAAAACAAAGGTTTTAAATGAAGTTCTATCCTGTAAGTTATTTACTTCAAGTTATCCTTCATTTTTAGAGCATTTAATACAAGAAGCGAAACTATATCGTGCATATATATTTTCTTTAGAAAATGATGAAGATATCGAAGAAAAAAGTATTAAGGATGCTGAATTATTTTGGGATCATGTTATGTTAGAGCATGCTTCTTTTATAAGAGGATTATTAGATCCAACTGAATGTGAATTAATAAGAACAGCAGACGAATTTATAAAAATTTATACTGATTTAATTCAAAATACTCTTAATATGAGTAGTTCAACTATACCTAGTAATATTGATGAAACATTAGCAAGTACAATTGAGTTTAGAGACTTTAAAAAATCAGGTACAGAGGGAATTGATGAGTGTAAAATAAAATCTATGATACTTCCACTTCTAGCTGATCATGTTTTAAGAGAAGCTAACCATTATATAAGGATATTAAATAATTGTAAAGGAAGAAAATAAACTTATTAAGAGATTATTATATGGTAATACTATGTAATAGTCTTTTACTCTTTAGTAGTTAAAAATATATAAAAAAATATTAAATTATAATAATAAGAAAACTAGTAAAAAAATTACAAAAAATGTATAATGGTAATAAAAGGAGTGATGCTTTGAGAGAAAATATATTGAGAATTGAAGATATATACTTAAGGAATATATTTAAAGAAACAATTATTATTTTTATAAAAGATAATATGAAGAAGAGGAAAAGTAATAGGGTAATTGGTCAAGATGAGGGTTTAAGGAGAAATGTGTATGGATAATAATGCTACACCGAAAACAAATGAAGCAGTTTTAAAAACTAAGAGTAAAAAAAGAAACACAATACTTATTATAGCATTAGCTTTAGGAATAATAGCAATATTTGTGGCTACTTATATTCATTTAGAAAATAAAAAGCTTGTAAATAGCTATGTGGATAAGATATATCCAGGAACTTTTGTTTTTGATAAAGATGTTTCAGGGATGACAAAAAGTGAATTACGCAAAGTTTTAGAGGAAATGGTAACTGATATTTCAGAAAAAAAGATAAATATAGCAGTTGGAGAGAATAACTTTGAAAAAAGTTATATAGAGCTTGATGCAACAATAGATTATGAAGCTTTTGAAAATGAGGTTGTAAGCTTTGGAAAAGATAAACATTTTAAAGAACAACTTAATTTAATAAAGGAACCTCAAAGTAGGGATTATGAGTTTGAAATCAAATATAGTGAAGATAAAATAACAGAGTTTTTAGATACTATAGCAGAGCAAGTTAATGTAGAGCCACAAAATGCAAGTATAAGTGTAAATTGGGGAGCAGTAAATGTAACAGCTGGACAACTAGGATATGAGTTAAATAAAGAGTTATTAGGTTCTAATATAAAAGATATATTAAAGGATATTAATAGTGATAATATTGTTTCTATAAAAGGAGAATTAACTGAAGTTAATCCATCAATAACTACAGAAGCTCTACAAACAGTAGATAAAATGATATCTAATTATACAACTTATTTTGAGGCAGGACCTAGTGGTCATAACATTCAAGTGGGAGCAGGTATGATTGGGAATGTACTACTTATGCCAGGAGATACATTTTCAACTGTAAATGCCATAGGGCCTACAACTAGAGGAAATGGATTTGTAGAAGCTAATACTTACCTAAATGGTAAAGTTGTACCAGGTCTTGGCGGAGGTGTATGTCAAATATCTAGTACAATATATAATGCTGAATTAAGAGCAGGTATACTTCCAGACTTTAGAACATATCACGAGATGGTAGTTAAGTATGTTCCACAAGGATTGGATGCAACTATAGGGGATGAATGGCCAGATTTAATATTCACTAATCCATATGAGTATCCTATAGTAGTTAATGTATATTCTACTGGTAATTCAGTAACTGCTGAATTTTGGTCTAATAGCCAAGCTACTGGAGGGGTAACATATGCAGCACAAGCTTATCAAACAGGCCCATTATCTGCAGATGCTTACTTATATGGATATAATTCTGCAGGAGAGCTTGTATCAGAAGTATATTTAGATAGTAGTGTATATAAGCCATTTAATTAAAAGTATAAGTTATTAAAATGCTATATTATTTAAAGTGCATATGTTATATACAAATAGTATAATAAATTAAACTCCCATGTGATAATAAATTATTATTACATGGGAGTTTTTTCATATTAAAAATATGTATATTCAAACATTACAAAATTATAAATTTTTAACATTATATACCAAAATAGGCGAAATAGTAGTAAAATTAAAATAATAATGATTTAAAGGTATTTATTTAATTTATTTAAACAAAATAAGGAAATTTTAAGGATTTGTTAAGATAAATTTCTATTATTTAGTCTAGAATGAAAATATACAAAAATGTACTTTAGGGGGTAGAATAATGAATTCTTTTTTTAAGAAGGGCGTAAAGTTGATTCTCGTAGCTTTAATAATTGTTACGTTGCCTATGGGAAATTTTATTGCTAAGGCAGAAACTAAAAAAGATGAAGCTTATCAAGTTAAGATTACTTCAGGTATAGAAGGGAAGTTTAGAGCTTTAAAGTATATACCTGTTAATGTAGAAGTTACTAGTTCTGAAAAGGACTTTAATGGAGAAATAGAAATAAGAACTTTAGGTAATTATACAACTACTTACGATGCCTACAGTAGAGAAGTCTCTATAAATCAAGGGGAAACTGCAAATGTAAGTATACCAATTAAGATGTTAGAAGGCTCTAGCAAAATTTCCGTTAATCTTGTGGAAAATGGAAAGGTTTTATATGAAAAGAAAAGTTTAATTTCAAATGGTAGGGTAACAGAATCAAATTTATTTATGGGAATATTAACTGATGATCCTACAGCATTAGCTTATACTGGAAGTGTTTCTTTTGAAACAACTATGGGATTTAAGGGAGTAATTGAAAAAGTACAATTAGATGAAAAGATAATTGGTGAAAATAGTTTAAACATAGATGGTTTAGATGTAATTATTATTAATAATTATAATATGTCAAACCTAAAGAATGAACAGTATACATCTTTAAGTGCCTGGGTAAATAAAGGGGGTACTTTAGTAATAGGGGCTGGTGCTAATGACTCCAAAACTATTAATAGTATAGATAGTAATTTTTTAAATATTAAATCTAAAGGAAATAAAGAAGAAAATATAAAAGTAGTAGATGAAAATTTAAATCTTATAATTTCAGACTTAGAAGTTAATGATGGAATAGTTAGAATAGGTAATAGTGAAAGTCCATTAGCATATTCTGTAGATAAGGGAAATGGTGAAATATTAATTACAACTTTCGATTTAGGCTTAGAGCCATTTATATCATCAAAGGATTCTAAAAAATTTATTACATCTTTATTATCAGATGCAGCAAATAAAGTTTTTGAAACTAATATGAATGGAGGATATTACCAAGGATATTATAGAATAAGTGAATTAACCAGAACTATTCCTATTAATGAAGTAGTAGGAGTAAATTCTTTAATTTTTGTTATTTCAGCTTATGTAATAATAATTTCAATTGTTATTTATATAGTTCTAAAAAAACTAAATAAAAGAGATTTTGCTTGGATTGCAATACCTCTAGCATCAATATTATTTACTTTAATAATTTATTTTATGGGTTCTAAAACTCGAGTAAATGATATTGTATTAAATCAAAATAATATTATTTCTGTAGATAAAAATGGAATGGGTACAGCTAAGTCATATTTAGGAATAGGAACAAAATATAAATCAGATGTTATCATTGAAAAACCAGAAGATTTAACTATGAATTACTATACTACTGATAATTACTATTATGGTAATCAAGAGCAAGAGGAAGCTAATGTATTAAGAGTTAAAACTACATATAGTGGAAATAATTCTTACTTTACATTTAATGATAGTGATGCATTAGATATGAAATCTTTTGAAGTAGTTGGAAAAGAACAAGTAATTTCTAATATAGAATCAGAGTTTAATTTAGCTGAAGGAAATTTAAATGGAAAGATTAAAAACACTTTAGGTTATGATATTAATAAACTTTTATTAGTTGTTGGAAGAAATGTTTGGGATATGGGAGCTATTCAGAAAGACGAAGAAAAAGAAATTTCTGCATTAAGATCATCTAGTTCTGGAGGGTTACAAGCTTATTCAGATACAATAAATCAAAAATATAATGAGGCTAGATGGAATAATAAAGGAGATATAAAATCAGAAGAATTTAAAAATATATTAAGAGTTTCAGCACTTCTTGGAGCAGTTTCTAATGAAGTTCCTATTAATAAAAATACTAAATTAATAGCAATAACTGATTTTCCTATAGAATATGGTGTTGACTTTGGTAAAAAATCCGTATCTAAATTTGATACTACAGTTATAATTCAAGAT
Organism: Bacillota bacterium; assembly: GCA_023427705.1. Taxonomy (GTDB): domain Bacteria; phylum Bacillota; class Clostridia; order Clostridiales; family Clostridiaceae; genus Clostridium. The sequence continues at coordinate 12,592 of JAEZAL010000030.1, forward strand.
GCAGAATTAGATTTCAAGGATAAAAATGGAGACTATAATTTCCCTGATGGATTCTTTGAAGGAAAAATAGAATCATCTGCAAATACTATTCATATAGATGATTACAATGGTTATATCTATGGACAAGGAGAAGTAGTATTTAAATATGTAGTAGATAGCAATATCGAAATTAAAGAGTTAATTATTAAAAAAGGCATAGATAGATATGGTTATTCTGGTGATGATAACTCTCAAAAATATATTTATAACTATAAGACAGATACTTATGATAAGTTTTTAATGTCACAAGGCTATGAAAAAATAACTGACTTAGAAAATTATATAAGTAATAATACTATTAAAGTTAAATATATAGTAGATGAAACTAAGGGACAATCAATGATGCCTATGATTACTGTTAAGGGGAGGGAAAGATAATGCTAGTTATAAAAAATCTTGAAAAATCCTATGGTAGTTTTAAGGCATTAAAAGGGGTAAATTTAGAAATTGCAAAAGGAGAAATTTTTGGATTTATAGGCCCAAATGGTGCTGGAAAAAGTACTACTATGAAGATAATATCAGGACTTCTTTCACCAGATAGTGGAGAAGTTTATGTAGATGGAATAGATGCAATTAAAAACAATAGAGAATTGAAAGACAAAATAGGATATATGCCTGATTTCTTTGGGGTTTATGATAATTTAAAAGCAATAGAATATTTAGAGTTTTATGCATCTATATATGGGATAGTTGGAGAGGAAGCAAGAAAGCTTTCTATGGACTTATTAGAACTTGTAAATTTACAAGATAAATATGATGCAAATGTAGATGGATTATCTAGAGGTATGAAGCAAAGATTATGTTTAGCTAGGTGTTTAGTTCATAATCCAGAACTACTAATTTTAGATGAACCAGCTTCAGGTATGGATCCAAGAGCTAGATTTGAAATGAAGGGAATATTAAAAAATCTAAAGGAAATGGGAAAAACTATTATAGTATCATCTCATATATTATCCGAGCTTGGTGAAATATGTACTAGAATAGGAATAATTAAGAACGGAACTATAGTGTGCGAAGGAACTGTAGAAGAAGTTATGTTAATGGCATCTGGTACTGCACCTATAAATATAACTGTTATGGATAAAGTAGAAGAAGCTATTGAAGTTTTAAAAGAATTGCCAGGAGTAAAAGAAATATCTGTTGATAGTAATAAAATAACTATAAGTGTAGCAGGTGGAGATAAAGAAGCTAGAGATATATTAAAGAATTTAGTATTAAAAGATATTCCTGTTATTAATTTTAGTAAGTCAGCTGGTAACTTAGAAGAAGTATTTATCCAAATAACAGAGGATAATGAGTAGGGGGGGAAGGTATATGAGATTAAATCCAGTATTAAGAAATGAAAGTAAATTATCTGTAAGAACTCCTAGATTTTCATTAATGATATTAATATATGTATCAGTTTTAACAGTAGGAACTTTAATATTTTACAATAGCTATAGTAGAGAAGTTTATGCTTCGGGAATTAATCCTCAGGGAGCTGTTACTCTATATATTGCAATGGCAGTAATTCAAGCTATATTATTGATGTTTATAGTACCATCTTTAACAGCTACATCTATTTGTTCTGAAAGAGAAAAACAAACTTTAGATATTTTATTATCAACAAGATTAAGTCCATTTCAAATAATATTTGGAAAGCTTTCAGCATCATCATTAAAGGTAATTATGTTAGTAATTTGTACAATACCTTTATATGCAATTTGTGGATTAATTGGTGGTGTAAAGATAAGTAATATATTAATTTTAACAGGGTCATTTATTATAAATACAATATTTGTTGGAGCTATTGGAGTATTTATATCGTCTTATTCTAAAACTTCTAAAGCAGCAACAGCGCTAACTTATGCGTTAGTTTTATTTATATTTGTTGGAACAATAGTTATAGCATATATTATTTTAATGCTTAATATGTATAAAGGCGGTTACAATGGAAGCACACCTGAAATGCCTATTATCGCATATTTAAGTCCTGCTATTGGATTCTTTACTATGCTTTCTAATCAAGTTGGATTTGGGGGAGATTCTTTTTTCCTAATCGGACAACTGGGTATATATAAACATGCAGATTATATTAGTATAGGGGTTCAATTATTATTAAGCTTTATCTTTATATATTTTGCATCAAGAAAATTAAACCCATTAACAGGTAGAATAAGATTTAAAAGAAATAAAAAAGCGAGGACTAATAAAAAAGTAAAGGAGTAGGGCTATGAATTCTTTAAATAATGAAATATTAACCTTTATAAAAAAGGCGTCAAAAAGAATTAAAGCTAACTTTATCATTAATTTAAGCATAGTAGGTTTAAAATACCTATTATGCTTAATCTTATTCTTATTGATAATATCCTTATTTATAGTTATTCCATATGTTGAAGAGGCTTCTTTAATAATTTTATTAATAGGCTTAATAGCTTTAATAATCTTTGGATTTATTAAGGCACCAGATAATAAAAAAGTAGCATTAATAGTAGATTCAAAGG
>JAEZAL010000065.1 GCA_023427705.1 Bacillota bacterium
CCTTGGAATTATATGAATGCAATTGCAGGAATTTTAAATATTATAACAATTACTGGATGGGTAGGTATATGTATTAGTAAAAATACTCCTAAAGACAAAAGTAAGGATATGTTATGGCCTGATATGCTATGGTTTTGGATTATAGCTTATGATTTATGGAATTTTGCTTATACTTATAATGCTTTACCAGGACACTCATGGTATTGTGGTTTTGCACTATTACTTGCACCAACTTTATGTGCTTTTACTATTGGAAAAGGTGCATGGCTTCAACATCGTGCACAAACTTTAGCATTATGGTGTATGTTTGCTCAAACATTCCCAGCTTTTATTGATAAAGGTAAATTTGCTGTTTCATCTACCTATAATGAAAAGTATCTATTTATTGTCAGTTTATTAGCACTTATTTCTAACATTGCAGTTGCAATATATATGGTTTATAAAGCAAAGAAAACAAATCGTAATCCTTATAAGGAAGAACTTTATATTGACTTAAAAGCATATAAGAAAATTAAAGAACTAGCAGAATAAATATTTTAAACTATTAATATATGAAAACCTAATTCTACAAACATTACTACAGTGCTATAATAATATTATGATTTATAGAGTGGAGGGCTTAATTATGCCAATGTTAAAATTTAAGGCTATAGAAATAGAAAGTGTTTGCAAGATTAGCAAAATGTTAGTAGATGAACTACAAGAATTAATTCAATGCCCAAGAGATTATTTTAGTTTAACAGTTGATAGAGCTATATACGTAAAAGACGGAGAAATTGCTAAAGGTGATCCTGTAGTAGAGGTTTCATGGTTTGATAGGGGACAAGATATCCAAAATCAAGCAGCAAAAATAATAACTAGATATGTTAATTCAGTTAAATATCCAAATGTAGATGTTATATTTTTTTCTTTAGATAAGAGCAAATACTATGAAAATGGGGAACACTTTTAATTATTACGATATTTAGTATAAAAAATAAAAAGTCATGTATAACTTTTAAAGTTTAAATACATGACTTTTTTAATTATAATTTTAAACTATTGGACTATGTATAATAATTTCTTCTCCATTTTTACGTCTATTTGCAAACTCTGCAGTTGCAGTGAATAAAACATCAGTTGAAGAATTAAGTGCTGTTTCACAAGAATCTTGTAAAACACCTATTATAAATCCAACACCAACTACTTGCATTGCAATATCATTTGGTATACCAAATAAACTACAAGCTAATGGTATTAATAGTAAAGAACCACCTGAAACACCAGATGCACCACAAGCAGCTATTGTTGATAATAAACTAAGTATCAAAGCTGTAGGCATATCAACCTGAATTCCAAGAGTGTGAGCTGCTGCTAAAGTTAATACAGAAATTGTAACAGATGCACCAGACATGTTTATAGTAGCACCTAATGGAATTGATACAGAATAGTTATCTTTATCTAATCCTAATCTTTCGCATAGAGACATATTAACAGGAATATTTGCAGCTGAACTACGTGTAAAGAATGCTGTAATCCCACTTTCTTTTAAACATTTAAAAACAAGTGGATAAGGGTTTTGACGTATATTAAAATACACTATAACTGGGTTTACAACAAGTGCTACAAATAACATACATCCAATTAAAACTAAAAGTAATTTTCCATAACTTATAAAAGCTTCAAGACCATTAGTTGCAATTGCCTCAAATACAAGACCCATAATTCCAAGTGGAGCAAATTCAATTACCCATCCAACCATCTTAGATAATGCATCAGAAAAATTTTCTATCATTGTTTTAGTTTCTTCTTTAGCGCTTTTTAAAGCTAATCCAAGTACTACTGCCCAAGATAATATTCCAATATAATTAGCATTAAATAATGCCTTTACTGGATTATCTACTATATTAAGTAGTAAATTTTTAATAACTTCTATAATTCCTCCAGGAGGTGTCAAATTTTCTGCTCCTGCCACTAATGTTAATTCTACAGGGAAAATAAAACTTGCTAAAACCCCAATAAATCCTCCCATAAATGTTCCCAGTAAATAAAGTAAAATAATAGATTTCATATTACTTTTATGGCCAGTTTTATGATGAGATATAGCTGACATAAATAAGAAGAATACAAGTATAGGTGCAATAGCCTTCAAAGCACCTACAAATAAAGAACCGAAAATAATAACAAATTGACCTTTTTCAGGAATAGTTAAAGCGAGAATAATACCCACGATTAAACCTAGTATTATTCTTTTAACTATACTTAGTTCATTCCATTTTTTTAATAAATTTTTCAATTAAATTGCCCCCCAATTATATTATAAAAATATGATTTTTTTATATATAACTTTTATCAATTGGTTTATAATAAAGTTATATTTTCTAAATATTCTAACATAAGTTTATTAAAAATAAAAGCAAATAAGTAGAAAAATGTTAATAAAAGATTTATTTTGTTAACATTATACTAATAATAAGGTGTGAAATAGAAAATTTTTTTTGGCGTTTTTTAATTTAATAATAATATAGTTGTATTGAGGGTGATAGAATGATAATTGAAGTTAATAATAGTATTATAAATAAGTTAACTCCTACTGAAAAAGCTGTAGTTGAGTATATTAATTGTAATGTAAATAAACTATCTAATATGTCTATTGTAGATGTTGCAGAAGGCTCTTTTACATCTCCTGCAACTGTATCAAGAACGATAAAAAAATGTGGGTTTGAATGTTTTTCAGAACTAAGATATAAGATTTCTGCAATAGAAGAACATAATCAGGAGTCAAAAAGGATTAATGAAATATTGGATAAATCTCTAATAGAAGTAACAAAAACTATTGAAAATATATCAATAACAAAAGTACTAAATATAGTTAAAATAATTAAAGATTCTAGGCGTATCTATATATTAGCAAGAGGAC
>JAEZAL010000096.1 GCA_023427705.1 Bacillota bacterium
TTCACAAGGAGATAGAAATTTAAGAGAAGCTATAAATAATTACTTAAGATTTACTAGAGGGGTTAATTCTAGTGCTGACAATATAATAGTAGGAGCAGGAAGTGAATATTTAATTCAAATAATTATAAATATACTGGGTAGAAATAAAATATTTGCAGTAGAGGAACCTGGATATTATAAGATTAGGAAAATATTAAAAGTAAATGATATTAATCCTGTTGCAATTCCAATAGATAATCAGGGTGTTGAGGCTGAGAGATTAAGGGAGAGTAATTCAGAAGTAATACATATTACCCCTTCTCATCAGTTTCCAACAGGAGTAATTATGCCTATTAATAGAAGAATTCAGATTTTAAATTGGGCAAATGAAAGTGACAAAAGATATATAATAGAAGATGATTATGATAGTGAGTTTAGGTTTGAGGGAAAACCTATACCAGCTTTACAAAGTTTAGATAATAAAGGAAAAGTAATATATTTAGGTACTTTTTCAAAGTGTTTTTCACCATCTGAAAGAATAGCTTATATGGTATTACCAGATGAACTTATGAAAATATATAGGAAAGATTTTAGCTTCTTAGCTTGTACTGTATCTAGAAGTACTCAGCAAGCTTTAGTAAGATTTATAGAAGAGGGTTACTTTGAAAGACATTTAAATAAGATGAGAAATATATATAGAAAAAAAAGAGAGTATCTAGTTTCACTAATAAAAAAATATCTTTATAATACTGAAATTATAGGAACTAATTCAGGATTACATTTATTATTAAAAGTTAATAATGGAATGACTGAAAAAGAGCTTATTAAAAAAGCAGAAGAAAAAGGAGTAATGGTAATAGGTTTATCTAAATCATATTTGAATAGCTTTGAAGAGCATAAAACAGTTTTTTTAGGTTATGCCAATTTAAAATATTATGAAATAGAAGAAGCAATTATATTGTTAAAGGAAGCATGGAATTTATAATAAATATTTGGAAATAATATAGGTTATAAAAATTCGAAGGAGAATTGTTATGGCCTATATTAATTTTAAAGAAGAAATTGCAGTTGCAAAAATACAATTTCAAAAGAGAGTTAGCAATAATAAAAAAATATATGAAAAATTATTAGGAAGTAAGAATTTACATACAGAATATAGTCCAAATGAAAAATATAGCTTTAAAGAACATAAAAATTTAATTCTAGGTGGAGGCTATCCTAAAAAAGAAGATGAATTTCAAGAAATAAAGGATGAAGACATAATTTGTGCTAAGTTTATAAAATGTAGATTTTCTAATATAAAGTTTACAAGCTGCAAGTTTATTGGTTGTTATTTTGAAGAATGTGAATTAATGGGTGGAGGAGTAGTTTTTCAAGATTGTATTTTTGTGAAAAAAGATAAAGATGAAAAGCCAAATTTAAATAAAGAAGATAACTTTTCCTGTGAATTTAATAATTGTAGGATCTATGCGAAGTTTATTAATTGCACACTAGAATTTATTATCTTCAATAAATGTTTTTTAAATACAACTAATTTTGAATTAAGTGATATGAGTAATGGAATGATATTTGATTCAACCTTAAGCATGATAATTATTTCCGATACGAATCTTTCAGGTTTTAAAACCGTAAATACATATATTGAAGATTTAGAGTTTAGAGATAAATATAAAAGTAAGCTAGATGAAAAAAGTTTTTTTGATAAGATTAAGTTTAAGAAAAGAAATAGGGATGAATATGAAGGGATTTATACAGTTTATGAAAATATAGCTGATAAATTTAAAGATAATAATTTAAAAAATAATTTTGGAGAATATTATTTTTTATGTAGGAAAGCTCAAAGAAAAGTTCTAAAACCTATTCCTAAAATTGAATCAACACTTGGACTTTTAAGTTGTGGATATGGAGAAAGACCTATGTATGCTGTTTATTTCTCATTTTTCGTAATTTTTTTATTTTCAATCTTATATTTAATATTTGGAATAAAGGTAAATGAGGAAATAATAACATATGATAGTATTAATAAATTTCGTGGTTTAAGGCAAATGCTAACAGATTATAATGAAGCCTTAAATTTAAGTGTAGGAATGTTTGCAGCTGTTGGTCTTAATGAAGCACAACCATCTCCAAGATCTTATATGTTAAGTAATATTGAAATGTTAATTGGAGTATTAATGATGGGACTTGGAATAGGGGCATTAGTAAAGAAAATAGTAAGATAGAGTTCCACGTTAATGAAAGAATTAAAAAATGAAAAAAATGAAAGAATTAAGGAAATAACTCAGGCTAGCTGAGTTAATGAAAATTAAAGAAAAAACTCAGTTAGGAGTTTCTAAAATATATATTTTATAAGTAATTCGTTTAGAATTACATCAATAATTTTACACTTTACATTCTACATTATACATTATAAATAAGGGAGCTGCTTGGACAGCTCCCTTATTTATTGGGTTATGTTATATTCTAAATACTCTATTTTCTTTTCTTGGGATTATTCTTGAATTATCTGTAGCAGAGTAACCAATAACACAATATCCAATTCCTTCATAATCGCCTTCAAATCCAAGTTTTTTTAGAAGTTCTTTGCCTTCTTCGTCCTCAAAAGATTGTTTTGCTCTATGAATCCAGCAACTTCCTATTCCTAAAGAATGTGCTGCAAGCATCATATTTCCAAGAACAAGGCTTCCATCATAAATGCCAGTTGGAACACTTTTTTCTACTAAAACTGCAAGTGCTATTGGAGCACCATAAAATGGGTCAGCTTTTGTACCCAAATATTTTGCATTAAGACATGACATTTTATCTCTTGTTTCTTTATCAGTAATTGCAATGATTATTGGTGCTTGGCTTCCTTTTCCACTAGCTGCAAAAAGTCCTGCTTCAATAATTTGATCCATTATTTCCGTAGGAACCATATCTGGTTTAAATTTTTTACAGCTTCTTCTTGTTATAATTCCATTAATAATCTCGTTCATAACACACCTCCAAAAAATTCCAACTTATTGTTGTAACATAATTATATACTTTAATTATCGGTGTTTCAATATACATCTAAATATGGTAGTTTTTAATAAATTATTATATTGTAAATATTATTTTAGTACTTTTTACTATAATTATATCTAAACAATAAAAAAATATTGTTTTACGATAAAAATGTATTGAAAAGAGTTATTTTTAATGGTAATATATATTTAATATAGGAGGTAATATATGGGAAATATGTATGAGAGAAAGATATCAAGGGTATTATCAATTATTCTTAATGTAGCTATAATTTTTGGCGTAATTCTTACAGGTATACTTATAAATGATACATTTATACAAAGAAGGCTTGAAGATGTAATAATTAGTGAAGCTATAGTAATAATATTACTAGTATTAGGTATAAGCAGTTTATTTTATATAGTCTTTACTCTAAAAGGAATAATAAAAACCCTTATAAAAGGAGATCCATTTGTTAGGTCCAATGTAATTGCTTTTAAAAGAATATCAGTATCATGTCTAGTAATAGCCGTATGTTATTTATTAAATTTATTTATAAACTCTAATTTTAAAGATTTTAAGTTTATTTATATAGATAATATGGGAATTCACACTGATATGGAGGTATTTATATTTTTATTTGCAGCTGCCTTTATATATATTTTAGCTAAGGTTTTTGATAAGGCTGTAACTTTTAAAGAAGAAAATGATTTAACTATATGATAAGGAGAATAACATGGGAATAATAGTAAACTTAGATGTTATGATGGCAAAAAGAAAAATTTCTTTAAATGAGTTAGCTGAAAGGGTTGGAATTACTAATGCAAATCTTTCTATATTAAAAAATAATAAGGCTAAGGCAATAAGGTTTTCAACTTTAGAAGCTATTTGTAAGGAACTTAACTGTCAGCCAGGAGATATATTAGAATATGTAGATGAATAATGGAGGTGTAATATGGTCAATGTTGTATCATTAGTATTAATGAAAGCTGAAAAATTACTTTTACTTAAGAGACCAAATAATAGGTTGCCAATAATAGTAATGCAGGATAATGAAACACCAGAAAAGTGTATTGACAGATGGAGTAAAGATAATATAAAGATAGGTGTATCAAAACTAATAAAGCATGAGAGAAACTTTAAACTTGATAACTATAATATTAGTTTAGTTTTTATAGATGCTACTAATACTGAGGTTAGTTTGATAAATGAAGATTTAATTTTCGAAGATTGTAAGTTTACAAGTAATATAAATAAGTTTGAAGAAGATTTATTAATAAATGTAGTTAGGAAATGTAAATTACTAAATTATAGATCATTAGCTGTTGAAGCATTATCTAAAACTTATAATATAAGTACTAAGCCTTATTTCAGAGAGCCATTTATGGAATTAGAAAAGGGTAGGATGAACAATAAGAAGGCTTTAAATCTTATAGCTTTTTCATTACTTATAGGAGCTTTATTTTCAATATTTGTATTTAATTACTTAGGCATTTCAGTTCCAATTATTGTAGGCTTAATGATTATATTATTTATAAATATAGTTGGCATTAAGAATAAAAGCTTTTTAGGATTTTTCTTTGTATTTTCAAGCATAATTCTTTCACTGGTATATGCTATATTTACAAATGAGCTATTTAGATTTTTAAATTTATTTGTTATTCCAATTAGTCTATTTTCAGGATTTTTGTTGTTAACTTATGATAACATACAATTTAAATTGGCTACATTTATGACTGCTTTTGTAGAATTAGTAATTGGACATTCAATAGAAAATACTTCAAAGTTATCTGTTGAATTAAAAGAGAAATTTGGGAATAGTGATATTACAAACAAAAATAAGCATTCTAAATACATTTTAAAAGGTGTATTAATTTCTATTCCTTTAGTAATAGTGCTATTAATGCTACTTTCAGGTGCTGATGAGGTATTTAGTTATTATTTATCAAATAATTGGGAGTACCTTAATATAGAAAATATTTTTGACTTTGATGTAAGAGTTTTAATAGCAGTAGCAGTAATGTTTTTAGTCTATGGATTAAATTATACATTAT
>JAEZAL010000121.1 GCA_023427705.1 Bacillota bacterium
CGGACAATTTTCTGATTCAGGTCTTTCTCTAATAAAAGATGCTATAAAGAATAAGTTTTATATAATCGATATAGATTTAAGACAAGAATCTCATGGATTTGTAAATGGAATAGCTATTAGTTGGGAAACTGAAAAAAATGATGCTAATAAAGGCTTAAACTTACCAGAAGTTATAGCTGTTGAAAATAAATTATTAAGCTCAATTAAAATTGGAGAGCCACTAACCTTCTCTAATAAAAAGGAAACAGTAATTCCTAAATTAGTTCAAACTGAAGAACAAGTGGCTAAATCAAAAGATATAGGCTATATTCGTATTCCTGTAACTGATGGAGGTTTTCCTACTGATGATATGATAGAGTATTTTATTGACTTTGTTCAAAATCAACCAAAGAACTCATGGCTTCATTTTCACTGTAAGGAAGGTATAGGAAGAACCACTACCTTTATGATAATGTATGACCTTATAAAAAACCATAAGGATGTTAGCTTAAATGATATTATTAAGCGACAAGTTATATTATCAGGAATGGATGATATAGATGCTCAAGGATTTTATACTGGAGAGCATTATAAATTCTTAAATGATTTCTATAATAAATATATAGTTAAATCAACTTCTTCAATTGAACATAATACTTTTATCAATGACAACTATATTAAAAATACTATTATGCCAGAGCATTTATATGTTATATCTGAAGATAAAATGACTAATGAAGAGCAGATTATGATTTCTGCTCTTCAAGGCATTATATCAACAAAATCTAAGTCACAAATTTATATTCTTAGTAAATATGAGCCAGACTACAAGGTTTGGTTAGATGATTTAATTAGTAATTACAACATTAGTTCTGAATATATCTCAAACCCATGGGAGTTGATAGATAAGTTTAAATATGCTCTTGATGGTTACATCTTATATGATAATTCAAATCTACCTTCTATTAATAATGCTTGCACTTTAGCATCACTGAATAATTCAATTCCTATTGAAAAATCTCTTGAAACAAAAATAAATAATTGTGGATTAAGTAATTTAATTAAAGATTGCTCAAAGACAGATAAATATTGGGCATATAAAAACTTCTGGAATTCTGGATTAAATCATTCAACAGTTATACAGCTGTCTCCAGAAAAAACCATGGCATTAAGAGATTATGCCATAATGTCAAAGTCTCTTATCTTCTATGAGGATGATATTAATGATACTTCATTAAGAAGCCTAATATTCAAATCAATGGACAACACTCCTCGTGTATTAGGCTGGGGACCTGATGAGTACAATAATGTAAGTATTGCATCTAGCTATGGAGTAGATATCATTGCTGCAGATTGGTCCTATAATCTATCTGTATTAAGCTCATTTCCAACAACTATACAAACCCAAAAGTCTAATGAAGAAATTCCTAAAGAAACTAATGTACACTATATAACCTTTATTATGTCTGATGGAGATAATCAACAATGGCTTCTTGGAAGTAATTATAGTTCTGAAAATTGGTTTGGCTCTAAAAATAGAGGAAATTTTAATTTAGGTTGGTCACTAAGTCCATCATTATATTATTTAGCTCCTACAGTATTTGAAAAATACTATGAAAGTGCAAATTCATCACCCTATTCAGACTACTATCTTGTTTCTCCTTCAGGAAATGGATATATCTATCCAAGTAAATATCCAATAAATAAATTATCTAATTATACAAATAGATTAAGTGAATATATGAAAACTGTAGATCAAAAATATGTTTTAATTATTGATGATAATTCTTTTTATAAAAATAATTTATGGCATAAATATACTGATAAATCAAATATTGATGGGTTATTTTATTTAGATTATCAAAAGGGTAATAACTATAACGGAAAAATAACTTGGTCTAACGATAAACCTATAGTTTCTTGTCGCGACTTGCTTTGGGAAGGCTTAGAAAATGAAGATGAGCTAGTTGATAATATTAATTCTAGAACAAAATTAGATTATATAGATATTTCTAGCCCAGATTCTTATACTTTTGTTTATATACATGTCTGGAGTAAAGATTTGAATGCTCTTCAAAGTGTTATAAATAAGCTAAGTACTAATCCTAAAGTAAGAGTCGTTACTCCTGATGCTTTTATGAAATTAATTAAATGCAATATTAAACCAACATAAAATAAAGATATAGAATTTAGTATTTCTAAATTCTATATCTTTATTTTAATTACCATTCTCTACCTTGGTCGCCAGCCATATTGTTAACTGTTCCCCCAGGATAAAAAACTGAATAATGATCTAAAATTGCCTTTTCGCTTTCACTATCTGAAAAAACAAATAATAATTTGAAATCTTCATTTACCACATATCCAATTATTTTTTCATTCAAATCTGATATAAATTCATATTGTGGTTCTCCAAAGTATGATATTATATCTTGTAAATTTAGCTCCTTTAATGATTTATCAAAAGACCTTACTTCAAATATTTGATCTCCTTTATTAAATCCAAATGCTAAACTTTTACTTTCAAAAGTATAGTAAACTCCTTTAGCTTCAGCTACATAGTTTTGAGTGTCTTGCTTTCCATAAGCATTATTTACTTTATCGATAGTATCATATTTCGCTTTAAATTCACTATTTATAACCATGCCACTTTGAGCCATATTATTTATATTATTTAATAAGTCAACTTTATAATTGTCTGCATTTTCAGTATTAGTTTCATCTGAACTATCCGTATTAGATTCTGTACTCTTAGGTGGAGTATTATTAGATGAATCTTCACTTACATCTTCCTCAATTTGTGTAGGCTGGCTACCATTACTTTCATTATCATTAGATGATTTCTTATATCCACATGATGTAATTGAAATCATAAAAATTGTCATGATAGTAATAATTATCATTTTCCTCTTCATTCTACTTCCTCCTTAATAAAACCTTATTATTATATTATATTCATTTTAAATATATATTTTTTATTTCTATGTAAAACTTCATATTAATGTCACTATTATACTCAATTTTGTATAATATAAATAAATTCACTCTTCTCATTAAAATGTAAAATAAAAAAATGTAAAATTATTTATGTAATTTTACATTTTTTTATTTTAATTAAATATTACTATTTTGCATACTTTACTATTATATCTCTTAAAATACTTACTACTTCCTTACCCGCTTTATCATTATAATATTTTGCGAATCTTTCATCAGCAACATACATTTCAGCTAAGCCAATATGAGCTTCTTTTGAATAGCTAGGCCATGTGAAGCTAAGCCACTTTTTATGATTTTCATAAACTTCTTTAGCTACATTTGATTCTAAGTCCCCAGTGTTAACAACTTCTAATAATCCATTAAAGATAGCCTCTTCAACTTTATTCATACTATTAAAATCTTCTTCATTCATATTCATAAACTTCTTATTAGAAGCTTCAATTGTTTCTTTACCATATTTATCTTTAATTTCTTTTCCGTATTTTCTTTCATTCTCTTCTAAACGTTCTTTCTTAAATCCTTCAAACTTTTCTTTATTAGACATACTGATTTCTCCTTTCTTATACTCAATAGTCTTTTCTACAGTTAAAATCAATTGATCAAGTTGATTTCTCCTAGATATGAGGTTTTCTCGATGTTTAATTAATGATTGGCAAATATCAAAACTAGAATTAGATATAATATTTTCAATTTCTTCAAGTCTAATATCCATAGATCTAAAAAGTAAAATTTGTTGTAATATATCAACCTCTTTTTCTCCATATATTCTGTATCCTGATGAATTAACTCTACAAGGCTTTAATAATCCAATTTCATCATAATACCTAAGAGTTCTAGTGCTTATACCTGCCATTTCAGCTAGCTTCTTAATTGTATATTCCATCTCAATTCCTCCTTACAAGTTAATAATAGACCTTCACGCAACGTTAATGTCAATACATATTTTAGTATTTTTTTGATATCTTTAAAAACAAAATTATCTTTAAATAAAATTCATATATACACAAGTATTTAATAGTGTTATAATAAAAATCCACTTAATGTTATATACTTTTAAAGTGAATTATATTATTTAATTATTATTAAAGAAAGTGTCAGGTGAAATTTATGATTGATGCAAAATTATTAGTTGAAAAGGGTTATGAGGCTCAAAAATTTGCTTATACTCCTTACTCTAACTTTAATGTTGGTGCAGCACTACTTGGTACAAACGGCAAAATTTACTTAGGTTGTAATATAGAAAATGCGGCTTTTACCCCAACAAACTGTGCTGAAAGAACTGCTTTCTTCAAAGCTGTATCTGAAGGACAACATGAATTCCTTGCAATAGCAATAGTAGGTAATAAAGCAGATGCTGAGGAAACTGAATACTGTGCACCTTGCGGAGTATGCAGACAAGTAATAGCTGAATTCTGTAATCCGAAGACATTTAAAATCTTCCTTGCTAAAAATAAAGATGAATTTAAAGAATATACATTAGAAGAACTTTTACCTTTAGGATTTACTGGAAAAAATTTGGATTAATATATAAGTTTAATATAGCTTAGAAATAAGGATATGTTTTAAAAGAGTGTTGATAAGACTAGCTATGCTCAAATAAACTAACGACTCTAAAGCATAATATCCAATCAGTCACTAAGAAATTCTAAAATCTCACTATGGATTTATTCAAAAAATAAATGTCTCTTTAGTGATTTAATAGAACGTAAAATTTTCAACATTGAAATAAGACATAGCGTAAATTTAAAGCCCAACATAATTGTTGGGCTTTTTTTATGTAATAATTCTATGAAAATCAATTGATATAGAAAAAAGTTATCTATTTTATAATATCTCCTTAATATGATTGGAGTGAAAGTCTATAGAAAGAGTATTGAACACTTAATATTATGAATAAACTAGGCTTTTTTAAAATAATAATATGAATGAAATAGTTAAAAAATAGTTTAATATAATATAAAATTAAATTGACTTAAATTTCAGAAATTTGCAAAAATACTTAATTTTAATTACAATTAATTAAGGAAACATGAAAATTGGTTTTAACCGATAAGTATTTAATCAAAAATTTTAGGTGTAATATTTCATACAACATATTCTACAGTAATAAAATTTTACGAGTAAATAAAGCAATGAAATTATTAAATTTAATACTTATCGTTATTATATAAAAGAAAAAATAAGAGAGGTGATTGAAAAAACAAATTTTAAATAAGAAGGGATGAGGCAAATTGAATTTATTGACAGAAAAAATTAAAGAGGTATCATTATCAGTTTTACCTATAACTTTAATTGTAATAATACTAAACTTTACATTAACACCCATAGAAACTTCT
>JAEZAL010000137.1 GCA_023427705.1 Bacillota bacterium
TAAAAAAGGAGATGAATAACTATAAAAATAGTTTATCATCCCTTTGAATTATTCTTTAAATGTAAATTCATAATTTGAATAAGGCTCAATGATAGAATTCATTCCTTCTAAAACATCTATCCAATAATCCTTCTTTATATAAATAAGTTCTCTGTTATCAACATCTATGTTATTAAGCTTAGTCTCATTAAATTCCTTATAGAATCCATTTATTTCATTAGTCATGTTATACATTGCTGTAAAGTTATCTAATAATTCTCCATCTAAAATTAATTTATCTTTATTAGTTTTCATCTCAAAATTTAAATGTTCAAATAATAGATTTTCAACTCTCGAAAACACTTCAGTAGGTACTATATTAGAAATTTTCGCTTTTTTATTTATAGATATTATATCTTCTTCCCCATATTCTTTGTAATTTATCCATAATTCAGTAAACTCCCTAGATACAGAACTATAGTTTTTATATAATCCTAATAATTCTTCATTACTTATACTTTTGGCTTTTATACATTGATCTAAAGTAGCTAATGAGCTTTCATTTCTGTTTCTAATTTCTTCAATGCTCTTATAAGTTTCCTTGCCTATTAATATTTTATACCTAGAATTCATTATTGAAGTGTAAACGTTTATAAGAAGACTAATAAACAAAATAAAAATTATTAATAACATACTTGTATTCTTGTTTATTTTTAAAGATTTCATAAAACACCCCCACATGAACTGTATTATACCATATATTATTAACTATTGCTAGTATTCATATGCCTTATTGAGAAACGCTCTTAATTACTATCTAATAATTACTAATAAAAAAATAAAGAGCTGCTATAAAACAGCTCTAAATTAATAATATCTTCCATGCTCTTCTTGGTATTCCTTTATCATTTTTAACCCTGCAGTTCCGCCTTCACCCTTTATAACATTTGTATGAATTCTCTTTATTTCTCCATATGGCTTTTCTAAAGATAAATCTTCATCTCCAGTTATAACCCAAATAGTGTTTGATTTAAAAGGCTTAACTTCCAATTCCTTTTCTCCAACTCCATCTGTAAAATATATAAGTACAGAATTTCTTAAATTATTCTCTTTAATATACTTAAATACTGGTGAGAACTTTGTTGATCCATTTTTAGCAGATCTCTTCTTAATATCATTTTTAGATTTTATTTCATATATACGTCTTATTTCATTATCACATTCTATTACAGTTATTTTATTTGTTCTAGTTCTAGTAATTTCTAAGACTTCTATTAATATTTTATTAAACTCCTCTTCACTCATAGAAGCACTTATATCTAAAGCTACTATTACTTCTGGAACATTATTTGGAAGACTTCCTCTTAAATCTAATCTTTCAGGTTGCCTTCTATTCCTTCTCATTATAGTTTTCTTTTCTCCTGCTCTTAATGAAGGTATTATCTTCTTAAGTGCATCTTGCCATGATATCTCTGCTTTTTCTGAATAGGAATTTATAATTCCAATTATATCCTTAGGTCCTTTTCCATTAAAAGAACTAATTGCAGTTTTCTTAGTCATATCCTTTATAGAGTCTTCATTTAACGCACTTTCTTCCCATACATCATGCGCTTTAGAAATATCTATCATATCACCAACATCATTGTTCTTTTCATCTTTCATAGTCTCAGTTAGCTTAGACTTAATTGCTTTCTCAATTTCTTCGGCATAAATTTCAATAGGTTTGTCCTCTGATAAATTTGTACCATACTCCATATTAACTCTTTCAATCTTATAACTTTCCATAGGAAGATTCTTAATAAATTGATTTATAGATACATCTAAAGCTAAATTAACAGAAAGATTAGTATATTTTTGTTTAAGAATTCTTTCTCTCTCATAATGCCCATACATAATATGATAAATCTCATGTTTAAATAAAGCTTGCATTTCTCTTTTATCACAGGCTAGAAAAAGTACTGGATTAAAATACATCTTAAATCCTTGCATCCTAGGTACAGTAGCTAATGGCCAAGAAATATTAAATTTAATATTTCTTTCTATTCTAACTAAAAACTGTCCAAAGAAACTGTCTTCTCCTTCAAGCATATCAATAATTACATTCTCCACTAACGAAAAGAATTCTCTTTCAAATTCACTATATACTTCGCCATTTTCTTTTAGCTCTAAAGCTTGCTTTAATAAAATATCTCTTCTTTCTTCAAAACTCATAAGACTTCATCCTATTCATATATACTAAAGAAGGAATCTAAGAACATATCTTCATTTAATAAATCTATGTATATTTCTTCTTTAACATCACCTTTTATTTCTTTCATAATACCAAGTCTTAAATCCTTAGGATAACAAGTTAATAAATCTGAAAATAGCTTTCTATTTGCTTCATTATTATTTTGATTTAAATATCTAATAGAGTTTTTCGCTAGTATATATAATCTAGAATGACTTTCACCTCTTATTTCTTCTTTAATCTCCATAGGTAAAATCATATATAAGAATAATTCTTCTGGCTTAATTAGTGGATTTTTTATATTTTTAATATAATTAATAAAATCAGTAGCAATACTTACTCCAAGATTACCTTTAACTACATTATAAAAAGTATCTATTGAATAATTTTCAGTATTTTTCAAATATACATTATAAGCCTTAGCAACTCTTTCCCAACTTCTTGGTGTAGCTTTAATAGACTCATTTGAATTTGTAACATTTAAATACTCTGGAAAATTTGATAAAAATTCTATGATATGATCATGTACTTTTACTTCATCACTCATAGCCCATTTTATCCATTCCTTAATATCTGAACTTAACTCAACCCACACAAATCTATCTTCTTGAGCTCTATCCATATCAACAACTTGATAATCACTATCTTCAAAACCATCGTATTTATTCGAAGGATTCATAGCTGCAACTATTTTCACATTATCATATAATTTATATCCATTAATTTCTCTATTTAATATTAAATTCATAAGTTCTTGTTGAACAGCATGTTCACATCTATTAAGCTCATCTATAAATAATAGTACTCCATTATACTTATTATCTGATATAGCTTCATCAATTTCTGTTAACTTATAATGAGTTGCATATCTTGTTCTTCCAGCCTCAACTATTGGAAGTCCACCTATTTCTCCTTCCTTAAGAAGGTTAGCATCTATGTTTACTAAATAATAATTTTCTTCATTACATATTCTTTTTACTAAAGAAGTCTTTCCTATACCTGCTTCTCCTATTATTAGAGGAACACTTCCTGATTCTAACACTAATTCAACAGTTTTTATTGCTTCTGAAAACTTCATAATCTCACCTCTTTTTATCTTGAAAGTTTATAATCCACTAATAACACTTTAGCTTTTTTACTTCCATACTCTCTTATAAAATTAATTTTATCCATCTCTAGAATTTCTAGTTCTAAAAAGTCCTTAATATACTTTTCATCAACTGAATCTTCTTTTACTTTTTCTATAACAACATTAACCACGAAGTCTACATCTATAGAATCATATACATATTTAACAATCTTGATATTATCTCCAATTAACACTGCTAATTCATCTAAATTAAAGTTAATGTAATTAATAGCCTCTTCATTACCTCTAACAGCTTCTCTTCTAGCTTCTAATGTTGGGTTATCGATAAATTTTATAGCTGCCCAATATTTTTTAATTGCAGCTAATTGAACTTCTTCTGATGGATCTTTTATATACTTTATTGAATCGTAATCCTTAGATACAGCCTTCATTTGCATTTCTTCAGTAGGATTCTCTATAAATTGAATAGCCCATCCTTTAGCATTTACTGCTACTAGCTTAACTTTATCTGTTGGATTTTTAATGTACTTTAATGAGTTCCAAAGCAATTTAACTGCTAAAATTGCATTTTCTTCATTTAAATCTTCAATGTATTCAATAGCTAGTGGATTATTTTTAATTGCTACTTCCTTAATATAATCTGTAGGATTGTTTATATATTTTATTGCCAATCCGTTCTTTTTAACTGCTTCTAAAATTAAATCTTCACTTGGATTATCTATATATCTTATATACATTGGATTATCGTATATCTTCTTTAAATCGTTATTTTCCATGTTTCTTCCCTTCTTATTTATAAAACTTTTTACAGTCTTAATATATACTCATTTTATTCCATTATATTATACATCATTTAACTGATAATTACTATTACTCTTATTTAATAATTATTATCTATTATTTACCATAAAAACAATTACATCTCATTTTAAATCAAAAAAGGTAAAATTATCTTAAAATAACTTTAATTTAGAATCTATAGCTAAAGTAAAGTTATTATAATATAACGTTATAGAAAAAAACTCCTTACGGAGTTTTTTAAATATTTTACAATTACTTATGTTCATGATTTCTTATATGATTTTCACAATAACACTTTTTACCTGAACATTTTGAACAATATCTAAAATCCATTTTAGGATTATCTTTTTCTGTAATTCCACATACTACACACTTGTGAATAACTTCTCTTTCTTTTACTTGTGCTTTAAATTTTTGTTGCCTTCTATAATTAACTGCACCACTCTTTGTACCAGTTAATATATCTTTTCCAAAGAATAAGAAAAAGTTAAGTAATGGTACTAAAGTTAATATTCTATCCCCCATAGATGCTGCAAATATAAGATTATATCCTATAAGAATCCAGTTAAATATTGCAATGTATTTAACCTTTACCGGTATTATATAAAATAATAGGATTTGAAAGTTTGGATATATTTTAGCAAAAGCTAAAAATAAAGAAAGGTTAATAAAAGTTCCAGTAGCTCTTGAACCAGTTATAAATGAAAGAATAATTGTAGCAATCATCCCAACAAAATAATATAAATTAAATTTGAACTCTCCCCATTCATGTTCTAAACCAGTTCCAGCTAAATAATAAAAATACATTGAAAATATAAATGAAATTATACTATAGCTTTCTGGTACAAATATAAAGGTTATAAGTCTCCAAACTTCTCCTTCCATTACCTTAGATGGAATTAAAGCTATATTATTAATTAAAGCAAAGTCACTACTTAATAAAGTTAATCCATATACAAGAACAGTACCACTTATTATTATAAGCATTAAATTTCTTATATAAAACTTACCCATCTTTCTTTCTAGTTTATTTAGCCAATTCATAAGAATAATTCCCTCCTCTATAATTTATTTCTCACAATATATAAAAAATCATCTATTGAAAAGTCAGTTTTCTTCATAGCTAGGGTTATCATATTATTTATCAAAAATGAAGTTAATTTTCTCGTTTCTATGCTTATAGTTATATCATTATTATCTTTATGTAAAGCTATTATTTCATCTACAATTAAATATAACTCATCTAACAAGTTATATTTATTAAAAGAATGATTTTTTTTATCTTCATCATTCTTTTCTTTTTTGCTTAGTTCAAAAAACACTTCTGTATGGTATATTAAAAACTTTTCTAGGCTTAAATATATTAATTTTATCTTTTCTTCAAATTGTATATCTTTCTGTTTAACAGTTTTTAAATCATCTATTATATGAATCCAAGTATCATTAAATATTTCTCTTACTAACGACATCTTATTTTCAAAGTAGTTATATACTGTGCCTAAGCCAATTTCGCATCTATTAGCTAGTTCTCTCATACTAAAATTTTTATATCCCTTTTCTTCTAATAAGATATATCCTTCTTTTAATATTATTTCTCTTGGATTTCGCAAAATTTTTGGCATGGCTGTTCCTCCTTTTTAGTATAGTTTATATCAATATCCTTATATTATCAACCAAATATAAATTATAAATAATTACCATTTATTTACATTTATTCTTTGTGTTGATATAATAATATTATGTAAATTATTTTTTAAGTAAGAGGAATGTTATATGGATAAACCTAAATTTGATATTGCATCCAAAAGAAAACTTCTATATAAACGTAAAAGAAGAAGAGAATTAATATTTAGACTAAGTCTTTTATTAATTAGTATTTTTATATTATCCATTATATTATTACTTAATAGAAAACCTTATCTAAATAAAAAAATCACATCTATAACAAATAATACTAATGATATAGTTATTTGTATAGATCCAGGACATGGAGATTGGGATACAGGCGCCAAAGGTTCATCAGGTTCTCTTGAAAAAAATATTGTCTTAGATATCTCATTAGAGCTTGGTAAATTACTAGAAGAAAATGGGCTAAAAGTAGTTTATACAAGAACAAATGATTCACTTCCTTGGCTAGATACTGCTAATGATAGCTTACGGGAAAGAATTAAAATTTCAGAAGTTTTAAAGTCAGACTTATTTATATCTATTCATTGTAATAGTAATTATGCTGATAAAGATGCCAAAGGTGTAGAAACTTGGTATAAATCAAAAGATGAAAACAGCAAAAATTTATCTCTAACCATTCAAGAAGCATTAGTAAACTTAAACTATACAGAAGATAGAGGTATAAAAACTTATACTGACAAAGAAAATGCATTAGCAGTTTTAGAATTAAACTCAAGTATTTCTTCCCTATTAGAATTAGGCTTTTTAAGTAATTCTTCTGATGAAAGATATTTAAATTCTGAAAAAGGTCAAAAAGCAATTACAATAGCTATTAAGAATGCTGTATTAGACTACATTGAAAAAAATAAATCCACACTAAATAATTAAAGGAGCTGCTTAATACAACTCCTTTAATTATTTATGTTAGTGTTAATTTATTGACTTCTTCTATTACTATACCCCTCTTATCTATATTTACTAAGGCTACAATATAATCTCCACTTTCTAGTTTTACATATCCTTTTGGAATTATTTCTTTTTCACATCGTTTTATAGATACTAACAAACAATCTTTGGGCCAATTAATATCCTTAATATACTGCCCTTCAACTACGCTTCCCATTTCCACTACAAACTCTAATATAGTTTTTTTATTCTTATTTTCTTCTTTGTAAATGCCTACTTTTTTAAGTAGCCTCTCTAATAACACTTCATAAATAGCCTCATTCCTTAGAAGTTCTGAGGTAAAATATGATATTATAACTACAACAGATAAAGATAATAAATGATTAAAAGAACCTGTCATTTCCATAATTAATACTATTCCTGTTATTGGTGCCTTAACTACAGCAGCAAAATATCCTGCCATTCCCATTGCAATAAAATTAATTATAAAAATGCTATTAATGCCTAATACTTCATTAGAAAAAATCCCCATAATATTTCCAATAATAGCTCCAAGTGCTAACATAGGTAAAAATATACCTCCTGGTACTCCTGATCCAAAACAAATTAGTAAAAGTAATAACTTCAAGAAATATAATATTAATAACATACCTATAGATTTATTGTTCGAAGTCAATCCCAAAATTAATTCATGACCCCCACCTAATAAAAATGGAGCAATTAATCCTATTATTGATGTAATTATGAATGGAATCATAACTTTATATTCTTGAGGTACTTTTTTAAATTTTACATATATATCTTGAAATAAATAAACTCCTTTAGAAAAAATAACTCCCATAATCCCTGTCAAAATACCTAGAATAATTAGTATCCAATAATAATTTAAGGGTATTGTTGCTATTAGCTTAAAATTTAGTACTGGTTCCATTCCTAAAAAATTCTTAGATACAAAATCTGCACTAACAGCTGCCACCATTGCAGGTAATAGAACTAGTGGTGAAAAACTTCTATGTATCTCTTCTAATGCAAATACTATTCCAGATAAAGGTGAATTAAAAGCTGCAGAAAGTCCTGCTGATGCTCCTGCTG
>JAEZAL010000209.1 GCA_023427705.1 Bacillota bacterium
GCACCAGATGTTACAGATAAAGTTATAGAAAAATGTGTAGGACGTAAAGTTAATAAAAGAAAAGTTAATATTGAAGTCGCAAACAGAAAGAGAAAGTAATATTTAAAACATATTAGTTTTAAATAAAAAAAAGATGTTCCAAAAAGTATTTTGAAACATCTTTTTTATTTTACTTACATTTCTTTTTTATACCATCATAAAGGTATCTAATATATTCAGTGTCTACATTATCTCTTTCCAACATTTTTATCCTGTTTTCAACTTTACTTAAAGCTTCTCTCGCTTCTTCAAAATCTTTTTGTCGAATGCATGCACTTGAATACTCCAATAGATAATCTATTTTTAATACTAATTCTGCTAAATCTTCCCTGTCATCATTAACCAAGTCTACTAATAAAGAGTAAATTTTAGGAGAAGTATCCTTTCTTACGCTACCAAGTAAGTCATTGTTCTTGCTAGTTTTTCTACTCATTTTTTCACCTTCTTCATTAAGTTTGTTCTTTATATTAATTTATATCATATTTTAATAATATACCCAATACATTTTAATGTATAGAAAATTAGGAGGTATTTTATAAAATGCAAAAATACGTATGTGTTCCATGCACTTATGTTTATGATCCTGAATACGGAGATCCTCAAAATGGAATAGATCCTGATACTCCATTTGAAGAATTACCTGATGATTGGGTTTGTCCTGTTTGCGGTGCAACAAAGGATGAATTCGAAATTCTAGAAGATTAAAAATGAAATACATATTATCTTATAAAAATAATATTATAAGTAAAAAAGATAATATGTATTTCAAGTTTTATTAATTATTTAATTTTATCATATTTTATTGGTTCTTCTGATCCAGAAACTATTTCTCCATTCTTTCTAAATATCTCTGTCATATACATCTTGCCGTTATATACTTTTTCTATTGCTGTAAAAACTACTTCAGGCGTGAAATTACTTTCAGTTTCTGCTAAAAAGTATTCTTCTTTCTCCTCAAATATAATTGGAGCAAATTTCTTAGATAATTCTAACTTATTATAATCTATAACTAAATTATTATTTGAATTCACAAAATCATTATAATCTACATCTGTTGGTAGCTCATAAGAAGTTAACATTACCTTGTTATCTTTGTTTAATGTATATAGAAATAAATGATGTAGTGCAGTTTCATGGCCTCCATGATTATAATAAGTTTCATCTATAGTGAAGTATCCTTTAAAGTCATTAGGAAGATTTTTCACTTTGTCATTACATATGCCAACGATATGTTTTGCCTCTGGAGTTCTAACTTCTCCAGTTATAGCTTTTTCTTCTTTTAATTGATTGTCATTATTAAAGCTTCCAGATAAATAACTTATAAATTTTTCTAATGTTTCTATTTTAATCACCTCTTTTAATTAATTTATATCTAACTAAACTTAGTCATATCATTAATTAAATTATAGCACTATCCCTCAATTATTTGTAAATATCGCCAAAATTACATAGTGTAATTCCAGATTCCTCTATATAGTCTTTTAGTTC
Organism: Bacillota bacterium; assembly: GCA_023427705.1. Taxonomy (GTDB): domain Bacteria; phylum Bacillota; class Clostridia; order Clostridiales; family Clostridiaceae; genus Clostridium. Next base: position 1,528 of record JAEZAL010000209.1, read on the forward strand.
CTTTGATGTTAACACATTTAGTTCTTTTATCCTCTTTAAATTATATGAGCTATTTTCCATAATATAATTATCTAAATAAGCAGGATGAGTCATAGTCTCTAAAACTTCATATTTACTTATTTCTATTTCTTTAAATCCGTCAATATTTACTGTTTTATCATAGAAAAAACCACTATAAGGAACTACCTTGTCATAATTTAAGTCATATAATAATCCTCCTCTAATTGGAAGCTTATATTCCTTAGTTAGCCTTTCTATGACAGGCTTTAGCGCCTTTAAAGTATGAACATGATGATGAGAATCTAAATGAGTTATTTCTATTCCCATATTAATAACTTTTTGTATTTGAGCAGAAAACTCATTATATATTTCTTCAAGATCAAAATCATTTTTAATTCTTTCTTCGCTTATTCTTTTATAAAAAAATCCATTTTCATCTACTATTGTTTTATGAGTATTTAAAACTGGCTTATTAGCTGATAAAGTTAAGTGCACTCCACATCCTAACCCTTCTAGACCATCACAGGATTTCAAAAGCTCTATTGCGTGATTAAATGCTGGCATGCCAGCCATTATTGAAGTGCTTCTAACTACTCCATTCTTATATGCATCTATAATCCCATAGTTAGCTCCTCTACTTATTCCAAAATCATCAGCATTTATTATTAACTTCATATCTCTTAACCCTCCTATACTTTTAACGCAAAATATATACATTATTTTCTAAATAATTATAGCATTTTATATTTAGTATATTTTTTCAAATTTTAAAATACTATTCCATTATTTACATATGTACTAATTAATCTTCTATGAATAAATTATAAATTTATTTCCAATGCTAACTAATATAAATAAACTTTTGTGAGGTAAATAAATATGAAGAAATTTATTAGATTTTTTACTACGTCTATTTTATTAAGTCTTTGTTTAATAATGAGTGTAAATTATTCTGCTAAGGCTTTAGAAGAATTAAGACTTATAGAAAATGCTCCTAATAACAATACATTACCAGATCACTTCAGGTTATCTAATGATTATAAGTCTAAAATAAAAGATAAAAGTATAAACTTAAAAGGTCTCGATAAATTAAATATATCAGGAAGCGGACAATTTTCTGATTCAGGTCTTTCTCTAATAAAAGATGCTATAAAGAATAAGTTTTATATAATCGATATAGATTTAAGACAAGAATCTCATGGATTTGTAAATGGAATAGCTATTAGTTGGGAA